>DGYJ01000070.1:36753-55596 GCA_002396665.1 Bdellovibrionaceae bacterium UBA5009 | reverse complement strand
CATTGAAAAAGCTGTGGAAAAAGCCCAGGCCAATCCACAAAAACCAGTTTGTGTGTGGGCAAAAACTGTGAAAGGAATTGGAACCAAGAAAACAGCCGATTCTTCTTCAGGTGGCCACGGCTTCCCTTTGAAAAAAGCCAGCGAATTAAAAGAATTTTTATCTGAAATTTATTCCGGTGAAAAATATCCCGAAGAGTTTAATGCTTGGATTCAAGAAATGATTGAAATTGAAGAATCCAAAAAAAAGGGCTCTGGCGAGGCTGGCGAAAAAATTCAAAAGGGAGTCTCATCGGCCATGTCAAAGGCCTACAAGGCAGGTTTGCCGGTGATTTCTGTTACATCTGATTTGCCAGGCTCGACAGGTGTGGCAGACTTTCGAAAAGAATTTCCCCAGGCTTCATTTGATGTGGGTGTTGCGGAAAGCAATATGATTTCTGTGGCCGCGGGATTTTCGAAAATGGGTTATTTACCAGTGGTTGATACTTTTGCACAATTCGGTGTAACAAAGGGGGCCTTGCCTTTAACAATGGCAGCTCTGTCAGAATCACCAATGATTTGTATTTTCTCGCACACAGGTTTTCAAGATGCGGCAGATGGGGCTTCCCACCAAGCCTTGAGTTATTTGGCGATGTTGTCTTCAATCCCCCATGTTTTAACTTATCAATTGAGCTGCAAGGATCAAGCTGACGCCTTGGTGCTTCAGGCTTTACAAAAACAAGCAGCTGATCGCAATGCTGGAAAAGTTCCTTCGTCCTACGTTTTCTTTTTGGGGCGTGAAAACTTTCCTGCGAACTATGTTCCTGTTGAAACAAAATATGATTTGAATTCTTCGCAAGTGATCAGAAATTCTGTTTCTGTAGCGGGCCCATCGGCCGCTATGAAGGGGCTTGTGATTGCGGCGACGGGCTCGATGCTTCCAGAAGCAATTCTGGCCCACGATGTTTTAGTTTCCCGTGGAATTCCTTCGGTGGTTATTGATCCTGTGTGTATGAATAAAACGGATCTTGTTCCCTTCAAAAAACATCTTCTACAAACAGGTGGTCGCTTGTTAACAGTGGATGACCACCAGGTTATTGGTGGTATGGGATCTTTGCTTTGTCATCAGTTGATGGGTGATGGGGTTGTTTTTAAAATGAAATCCCTGGGTGTTAAAGGGGAATTTGGCCAAAGTGCTTACAATGCCATCGACCTGTACCGCAAGCATAGCTTGGACAGTGAAAGCATTGTTCGTTCTGCCATCGAGCTTATCTGATTGCTTTTCCTTTGCTGAGGAGTCACGGCGTAGCGATCAATAAAGTTGCCGCATAATTTGCTCCTCAGAAACCACTCAACTTCTAGGTTGTACAGTTTCTGAGGGGGGGGGACTATTGCTCTTGTGTGATTAAAAAAGACGCAGGCACTGATTTTTGTTATTGAGATTAGTGTTTGTTGTCGTAATGAACTGTTTTAAGTTTTGCAATCGATAATCATCACCAACTATTTTATTTGACCTTAAAAAGGTCAGCCCCGAATAGCCGTGATTTAAAACTGCATCGGTCATATTCGACCATGCTTCTGAATTTGAAAGTTTGAAGTCTAAAGCATTTTCACCTTTAATTCTTAATCCTTGTGCGTGGGCCAAGTCTGAAATGTTTTGCACAAGCGTTTTCGGTTTATTGGACCAAATACCATCATCGCCATCACTCATCTCTAATGCAGTAAAGTGTAGAGTAAAGTCCATTTTACCGAACCTTGGTTTAAAAGTATGGAGTAATCCTTGATACCCGAAATGCTGTAGGCTATTTAAAGTTTCTAAATTTCTCAATGATGACGTCGAGCCACTTATTTCTGAAGTGCGAACAAGTCCTGCGGCCAATTCAGCAGCACGGTCTGTTCCAATGCGCCAATGCACGCCAGGAATTTTCGCACCTAAGGAGGCCGAAGCCATTTTTGTCTCTTCAAAAACAGCAGCCGCCAGATTTAAAATTTTCCTTCCATGCAATGAAAGTGATAAGTTATACCAGTCAAAAAAGTCTTTGCCGTAATTTGAGTACTGCTCTTGATTTTCCCAAAAACGATTTTTTAATAGCTGAGGGTTGGGCGGAAATACATCAGCAAAGCTAGCCAATTGAAATCGCCACGACTTATTCAGAGCCTCAATCGTTTTATATTTTTTTAAAACAAACTTTTGAAAGGATTGAATGGCAGGATTGGAGTAGGCTTGTAGTGACCCGCGCGAGGGATAACCAGAACCTTGATCGTGGCCATTGTAACTAGGATAACGAAGTTCGCCAGCGGGGCCCAATGAAATGTTAATTTCACTGATATTTTTGGCGTGTTCTGCGAATTGGATTGCGAATTCTGACATGAATCTTTTGTAGTCGGGCAAAAATAGATCTGTGGCCCACACAGAAATTGATTCCACAGACAGATTTCCTTGTTCGCTTTTAAATTTAAGATCATCTGCTGATTCATAATGTAACATTTGATGAGTTGCTGGTTTGTCGTTCTGATTTAGATTTTGTTGCGGGATCTCGTATCTGTTCCAAACCCATTTTGGTAATGGCATATATCCTTCGTCACCAATATTCCCTCCGTTAGAATTTGCTGAACCTAATTGGTGAAAAGATAAAATGGGTATCCACTTTAAATTTTTTCTTCGAATTGTGTTGGCCAGTTTATGATAGTAACTCCAGTTGTATTGGCCAGGCTTTTCGCCTTCGACAAGTCCCCACCAAATATCTGTCGAAATGCCTTCGACGCCAGCGGACTTCAGTTGATCCAATTGGTATTCGTAATCTTGCCAAGCTTGCTGATTTTTTATGTCTTCGGGATGGAAGGGATCACCAATTAACAAAGGCGCCATGACGTTGACTGAAGTGGCAAAGCCTTGGGGACTACTTGTTAACCCAAAGATCATCAGTAAAACTTGAAGAGTTCCTTTAATCATATTTGAACGCATTTTGTTTTAGCCTGCAAAAAGCAGGCAAGAAGCAGGGCTTTTTCGGCGCAAATTTCGCAATGAAATCCAACAATATTGAATTGAAAACGAAGGGGAAGGACTTGATGGGCACAGAATGTAATCTATTACATTTGGGCTTATCGTAGGGATTTCTTGGAAGCGTTTTCAGTGACAAAAGACAGCCACTGTCTGCTTTTTAGACAGGACATAAGTTAGACAGGACATGAGATAGAACAGAGGTTTTTATGATGAAAAAAGGTTTACAACTCTTCGCCCTTTTTGTGTTTGGAACTGCGGTAGCCATGGCTTTTTCAGACTCGGCCTTTGCTGATATTAATCAGTCATCAAGTTCTGACTCTGCTCAACTTGCAACCCGACTGTCTTCGACTGGGAAACTCAAAATGAGTGGGCAAGTGGCCGTTGGCAGTCGAAGAAATGCAACATGTGAATTGCTTGCAACAGTGGGGCGTTCAGATGGGTTTTCAAAAAATTATAATATTATGATTAAGTCTTCCGCCATGATGAAACCACGTGTTTTTCGCGCGAAGGATTATCAAAACACAATTTCAGCAAATCAAAGCGAAACCTTCTTTTCAACCCATTACAACCGCAACATGAGACGTATCAATACCAATGAAAAACTGCAAATGTATCAAGAGCAAGACGGTAGCTACACGGCCATCATCTACAAAGGACAAAGTGTTTTATTGTCCTGTATCCATATTAAGTAGCTGTCCAAATTAAGTTGTTGTCTAAAAAAGTATAAAAGTGAATTACAAGCCCGGTGCTGCCGGAATTCGCAATTGGCTGTTGAAGCGTAAAAACTCTGTATGCCAAAAACAAATATCGCGAAATGAAAAGCTTTGATCAATTCTTGCCAAATTAATCGCAAGGGGCCAGTGTTCGTGGGCCATGCTGGCCCGCTGGCGGCGTTCGCCACGGCGAATGTAAAGTTCAATTCGGCTCATGGAATTTTTGACCTGCAGAACTTTTAGAAAATAAGCAAATTCTAATTTAAAAACACCCAATTGATCTTTAATGAAGGCAATGAATTTTTCATCCTGCTCTATTTTTTCAGTGGATGGCATTTTTTCTAAATAGGCCGCCTGCAAATAGCTGAACATCAACATCGAAAAATATTCTGCCGGAGTTTCCGGTTTATAATTTTCAAAAAGACGAATCAGATGGAATTCAAAAATACTTGCTTTTTCTTCATCTAAATAAATTTCTTCTAAAGCGGGCACTGTGTATTTTAAAATTCCGCAGTCGTGCATTTCGCGCCAAACCAAATGACCATCATGAAGCTTTAGAATTTTTAAATACTCTTCGCGGCGACGGGGCAGGGCACGTTTTGTTAATTCTTCTGCGCAAACAGGAATGGCTGCGCGCAATTTTTCTTCTAAGCTAAAGCTTAATTTGTGAGCCAAGCGCAAAGCCCGAAGCATGCGTATGGAATCTTCACGAAAGCGAGTTTCAGGGTCGCCAATCACGCGCACGATACAATTTTTGATATCTTCAAGGCCACCACAGTAGTCGATGATTCGTTTTTTGATGGGATCTGCAAAAAGTGAGTTCAGAGTAAAATCACGGCGAAAGGCATCGTCTTCACAGGTTCCAAAAAAATTGTCGCCTAGAATTGGATTTTCGGCCTCAAGATCTTCGGTGGTGCTACTGCGGCGAAAGGTGGCCACTTCGTATTGCTGATCCCCACGGCGAACCAGGACAAGTTTGAATCGTCGGCCAATCACATAGCTTTGGGGGATTTTACGACGGACTTGCTCTGGCAAGGCATTGGTCGCGATATCAAAATCTTTCGGTGGAATCCCTGCCAACCAATCGCGGATCGATCCGCCAACCAAATAGGTTTCGAATCCGTTCTTTTGTAAACGGTCGACGATGTTGTAGGCCGCCGGGTCAATCCAAGATGTCGAGCTCAATGATGTTTCAACTTTCATGTGCCCCCATTTTTAGTCTTGTCGCATTAGAGGTCAAGTTGATAAGATGCCGCCTATGTCACTTCAAGATCGTTTCAATTATCGAATTCAAGGCGAAGACACTGAAAACCGCTGGGTTTTTATGCACGGGCTTATGGGCTATTTGCAAAATTGGGGGGCCGTTACAAGGGCCCTTCAGCCAAGGCAAACTTTAAGCTATGACCAAAGGGGACATGGTTTGTCATTTCAGCCTGAAACGGGTTATGCGGCGGCAGATTATGCAGCCGATGGTGATCAGCTGACCACGGATTTGGGTTGGACTGAATTCACCCTTGTCGGGCATTCGATGGGGGGGCGCAATGCTTTGCATTTTGCCTCGATGTACCCCCACAAGGTGAAGCGCTTGATTATTGAAGATATTGGCCCCGAATCAAGGCCCCAGGCCCACGAGTACTATGAAAAAATGCTGGCCAGTGTGCCGACGCCTTTTTCGTCTAAGGAGCAGGTTCAAAGTTTTTTCAAAAATGAATGGAAGAATCACTTTCAGCCTAAGGAAAAAATCGAAGTCTTGGCCGCATTCCTTGCAGCTAATATTGTCGAAAAATCCCCTGGTCACTGGGATTGGAGATTTTGGGCTCCGGGAATCATAGAGTCCGTGCGCGAAGGACGTCGTTCTGAGTCCTGGGACCATATCAAAAATTTGGAATGTCCAACCCTTTGGATCCGCGGGCAAAATTCCCAAGAGCTCTCCCAAGACAGCTTTGAAAAAATTTTGCAGGCCAATCCGCTGATTCAGGGCGTCGTCATCCCGGGGGCTGGCCACTGGGTCCACTCTGAAAAAACCCAGGAATTCGTACAAGCCTTACTTGCTTTTGAGGCTCAAACCTGATTATTTGAAGCGTTACTTTTTGAGGAGCAAATTTTGTTATTTTCTGAAATTGATTTAGAGCCCACCCTTGCTGATTCCATCCAAAAAATGGGTTATGCTGAAGCGACCCCCATTCAATCTGAAGCCATTCCACTGATTTTAAGTGGAAAAGACATTGCGGGCTTAGCCCAAACTGGAACAGGTAAGACAGCCGCCTTTGTCATTCCGCTGATTGATCGAATTTTAAAAAGCCAAAAGCTTGCAGCAAGCCAAGCCGTCAGTGGCGGTGCAAGCTCTGTCGAGCAGCCTACTGAGGAACGGCCAACTGAAGCACAGCCAAATTCCGATGTGCAAGCCGAGGCTTCGCAAGAAGAAAAGAAAAAACCAACGCTTCGTTATTTTGAAAATTGGAAGCCGAATCAATTTATTCTTATTTTAGTTCCCACTCGCGAATTGGCTGAACAAGTGCAAGAGCAAATCCATAAACTGGGCCACGATGCCGGGATGAAGAGTTTCGCAATTTACGGAGGCACTGGATATGATCGTCAAAAAGAAGCTTTGCGAAGTGGATTGCATTTCATCGTCGCAACACCTGGTCGTTTGATTGATCTTTTTAAAGAGCATTTAATCGACATGAAACAAGTTCGTGCCATTGTTTTTGACGAGGCCGATCGCATGTTCGACATGGGCTTTAAAGATGATATGAAATTTATCTTGCAAAGAATTCCACGTGAAAGACAATTTCTTGTTTTCAGTGCGACTTTAAATTTTGAAGTTTTAAATACAGCTTACCAATTTGGCGCCGACCCAGTAGAGATCAATGTCAGTAAAGATCAAGCCAAAGCAGAAAATGTAAAAGATGAAATTTTCCATGTTGGTTCCGATGAAAAAGCCCAACATTTGTTATCGCTGATGAAGTTCTACAAACCAAAACAAGCCATTGTTTTTACAAATTTTAAAAATAATGTTGAACGTATTGCGCAGTTTTTAGTGGCCAACGAAATGCCAGCCATGGCGATTTCAAGTTTGTTGACCCAGGCCCAGCGCAATCGTGTGATCGAGCAATTTAAAGCTGAAAACGATATGAATATTTTAGTGGCCACAGATGTTGCCGCCCGTGGTTTGGATATCAAGGGTGTTGATATGGTCATTAACTTTGAATTGCCAAACGATTCTGAAAGCTATGTTCATCGTATTGGTCGAACCGGTCGGGCTGGAGCTGAAGGCCGTGCCTTCAGTTTAGTTAGCGACAAAGATGTCGATGCTTTGACTCGTCTTGAAGACTATTTGAAACATAAAATTTCTGTGGGTTTTTTAGAAGACAAAGATCTTTTGAAAGATTTTAAAGCACTTCCGCCTGAAAGATTTGGATCTTATCGCAACGATGGTCACGCGGGTTCCCGTGATGATCGTGGACGCGGTGGTCCTCGTCCACAGCGAAGTGGCCCGCGACCCAATGGTCCACGTCACAACAACAGCCGTGATGGTGGAAGACATGCGTCTTCGCGCGATGGGGACAGACCTCGTCGTGACGGTGATCGACCTCCTCAAGAGGGTGATCGTCCACGAAGACCACAACATGCCAATGATAATAGATCAGCGCGACCTGATCATCGCAAAGGTCCACACCGCAATGATGGTCCACGCAGAGATCGTCCAGCGGCCCGCGGACCCAATGGTGATCGACCACATCAAAATCGTTCAGCCAATGGAAGTGCTCGCCCACGTCACGAAAACAGTCGTGGTGGTCAAAATGCAAGATCAGCACATGTGGCGGCGAAACCAAAATCTATCGGTCAAAAAGTTTCCTCTTTTTTCAAAAAATTATTGGGTTCGTAGATATTTAAAGCCAGATCAGTTTGAATTCAACTGGCCTGGTCCTTCGAATCTGGTTATTCGAAGGAGCCTAGCAGAAGCTCAGGTTCTGGTGTTGGAATTTGTGACACTGATAAATCAGCATTTTCGAAATTTGAAAAATCCATTTCTGAATTTAAATTTGTTTTCGAATTTAAACTGACCCGTGAACTTAAGGCATCGTTTCCATCAATCGAGGCTTGGCTATTTATAGTTGTCGAATTTGAAGGCTCGTTAGAGGCCAAGAGCGGTGTGTACGGATTGTAGCTTGTCACTTGGTAATTTAAGGGTTCGCTTCCAAGATAGACAGAGTTAATGAGTTTGGTCAGATTTGTTTTGATCTGCAAACGGGCATTCTTCCAATCCCTGGCTTTGCCATTTGTTTTCATATTGTAAAAGAAGACAATATGCCCTTTCTTTGTCGACACCATTCCACCCAAAGTGATGGCAGGGTCCACAGTTCCAGTTTTTGCAATTAAAGCGTGATTTGTGCTGCTGTTCAAATACCGTCTGTTCACTGTGCTGTCGATGTCCCCACCGGCCACAGCTAAAACTTGTTCAAGGTCATACTTTTGAGTCAGTAGAATATTTCGCATATCCAAGATTGTACGAAGGACGCTTTTGCAGGTGGCTTTGTTGTATGTTTTTACTTCGTTAATAAAAAGTGGGGCGCCAGAGCCATTGATAAAATCAACATCTTTTTTTGCAAAATTCATTCTTGTTTTCAGGAATTTTTGAAAAGCTGCAGCCCCACCCATTTTTTCAAAAATTTGATTGGCGGCATGATTGTTTGAATTTCTATTCATTTCTTTAAGGATATTTTGTAGCCGTGCAGATTTAATCACACGTGTGATGGTGTTTGAAGACCTGCGAAATTCTGTGGATGCCACAAAAGAAAAACTATCCACTTGAAACTGTGGATTCGAAAAAAATTGAACTCCAAGACCTTGGGCTTTTTGTTGAGTGATTTCGTATTCACCTAAAAATGGTTTAAAGTGATCAAATATTCTTAAGACTGTTTCTGCATTTGGTGAGTCCAATTCGTAAGTTCCAGCAGCAACGATGCCACTTGTGACATTCCAAAAAGTTTTAAAATTTTCATCAAAAGAAAGATTTCTAATTTTTGTAATGCCAAGTTTGTTCAGTTCAGAAATGAGAAAATGAAAGGATTCTTTTCCGAAGTAAGGATCCCGTGAGCCTTGAAAATGCAAATCCCAAACTTTATCGTCGACCGGAGTAAGATGCACTTTTGTTGCAAATTGATAATTGGGTCCCAGGGCAATTAGCCCCCAGTGGGAAGTAAAAATTTTACTGACAGAAGCAATGGGCAAGAGCTCGTCCATGTCTTTCCCTTTGTAAAGAGAGTCATGGTCAGCCGTTGTGTGACAGAAAGAATCAAGAGCTGCAGCCTTGGATTTGGAGATCGTTGAAAATGAAATTAAAAATAAAGTCAGAAATAAAGTCAAAAATTGAATGCTTACTCCAAAAAGGTGTTTTGAGTTCATTTGATATTTGAAACCTGCCAGCACCTTTCCCCCTCAGAAATGTGTTGCTAGACAAAGTATTAAGCAGCGTCGGCTTTAAAATCAATATTTAGAGTTATTCCACTTGAAAGTATTCAGAATGTCGTTGCAGTCGGTCAAAGTTTTTTTGAAGCTTTTTTCGTCATCCGTGCAAGTTAGGATAGCGACCTTTTTGTCTTTGCCAAGGATCAGCTGGCGCACCTGTTGGTTTTTATTTTTTTGTATTAAATCAACCAGTAAGCCCTGACCACCGCCAAAATTGAGCTGGCGAGTGCCCAGAACTTCATAGCCAAATTGAGGATATTCTTTCATCCATTTTTTTGCATAGACTTCAAGATTAGCGTTTTTTTCAAGCTGGTCCATGCGTAGACTCAAAAGGGCTTTGCTTGAAGAGCCAGCCTTATTTAAACGATACTGGTAGCTCTCGAAAACAGACTCGCCGGGCTCTGAAGACAGGGCCCACTGGGTGTTTGCTGTTTTTAAAGTGAAGCCATGCTTTTGAAGAAAAAGCCCGTGTTGTGGATCAGTCAAAATGGACGAGCTTGTCACTGGAAAAGGGGCGGCCTGGGATTGCAAACTAGCTATCGCCAGAAGACTAAATAAAATTCGAATAAGTCGAGTCAAATGGGCGTTCATAGTTCAAGTTTATCTGGGGATTTTAGGGGTTGGCAAGTCGTCATCTGAGTTGGCCAATCCATCATGTAAATTTGACTTTGTTCGGCCGTTTTACGCGTAAAAACAAGCCGGCGGGGTTTTTGTTCAAGAAGAGTTGGGTCCAGAAGGGAATGGGATTTAAACTGGAGTAATGGAGTCCAGCACTGCTCATTTTTTTGATAAAGTATGAGCTGAAAATCCTTGGCCTCTTTTGCGCGGTAGCTGAGCACCCAAGTTTCCGGTTGGGGCCCTTGATCGATGGCTTGAAATTCGCCATCCGTCGTTAGGATTAAATTTCTTTTTTCTTTGATCGAAGTGTAAGACCTAATTGTTGATTCACCTGCCTTGGATTCGATCCAAAGCAATTGCTTATCGGTTTTTTTAAGTCCGGATATTTTCGCCTGGTCAGTTCTGTGCAAGCTAATTGGTGCAGATTTTTCATTGGATTTAAAAATAATTTCTGATTTCGCGTCCTCCGCAGAAACGTAGACAATACCACCTTTCCAGGGCTGGGCTTGGTTGTCAGCACCTTTGTGGTGTGTCCAGCGGTGAATTTCTGATCCTTGCAAGTCTGATTTGTAAATTTCCAGGGCCTGCTCTTTAGAAATATTTTTCTGAAGGGTCCCATTTGAAAATAGCTCTTCTTTGTATTCATCAGTGCTTGAGGAATACAGGAAATCGTCATCACTTAAGTAGCTAGGTGATACATTGATTTCATCTTGAAAAGTCAGACGTCTTTCTTTTGCTGTCAGAAAGTCATATTCATAAATTTGCGCTTGTTCGTGGGCCCGTCGCTTTTCGCTGACATAAATTAATCGAGATTGGTCGGGACTGGCTTGAACTTGCGAGTTCGAACCAGCAAATGTGAGGGGGCGAGCACCCATGGCCAGAAGGGGATCATTTTTGTCGATGGCAAATGTTTCGCCTTGTCTGGCGGGTTTTGATTGGCAACTGCAAAATAGAAAAAGAATTGAAATCCAAGTTGCAAGAACACAGGGGGCCGAGAATAATTTCATATTTCAATTCCTTTTTTAAGAATTTTTTGCAGGAGTGAAGAGGGATTGATTTTTTTTAAATCTTTTGTTGCGAACCATTTTATTTTTTTCAACTCTTCTTTTCGAATCGAAAGTTTGGATTTTGAATGTTGTTTTTCAATCTGCACATAAATATTGTATTTAGTGATTGAATGATTCACGTCATACTTTTTTGGTTTTGATTTTGTTTGAATAAATTCACCAGGAAAAATCCATTGGCCCTTTAAAAAGGGGGCCTGGGTGTTTTGAATAAGTCCAAGGGTATTTTTTTTATTCAGGATTTGGACCCTCCAAATCCAATTTTGTAATTCGGCCCGGGGTTTTTGCAGTGGAAGTTTTGCGATAGAGCCTTCTTTAAATGCTACGCAGGTTTTGTTCCAGGGGCACATAAAGCAAGTCGGATTTTTCGGTGTGCACACCGTGGCCCCGAGTTCCATCATAGCTTGATTCAGTTGTGATGGCTTTTCGATTTGCGCCAGACTGTCCGCCATGTCTTGTAGAATATTTCGTGATGGGCCTTCCCACCATTTCAAATTTAAACCATATTTTCGACAAAGAATTCTGATGACGTTGCCATCAAGCACGCCAACCTTCTCTTCAAATGCTAAACTAGAAACAGCTCGGGAAGTGTAGGGGCCGAAACCTGGATAGTCCAAAAGATCCGCAAAGGATTTTGGGAACCCACTTTCTTGAAGCTTTAAAGCTGACTTATGCAGATTGCGTGCTCGTGAGTAGTAGCCTAATCCCGCCCAGTGCTCGATCACGTCCTCAAGAGGTGATCCTGCTAAATCTTTCAGTTTGGGAAAGCGTTTCATAAAGCGATCAAAGTAAGGGAGCACTGCCTGCACTGTGGTTTGCTGCAGCATCACTTCAGAAATCCAGATGCGATAGGCATCTTGGCTTTGTCGCCAAGGCAGGTCACGTTTGTTTTCAAGATACCATCGGACCAAATCTTGACTATCTTTGGCGAAGTTATAATTTTTTTTATGAATTATTTTAGTTCTGTATGTATCTGAAGACATGAGTTTGTTTTACAACCCAGAGTTCTTCAAATACAATAGGAATCTACGATAGGAGCATAAAATGGATTTTAAACCTCTCAGTGGTCGCGAGTTTCCAAGGTTTTCTGCAATTAAAACTTTTTTTCGACTGCCCCATGCTCCGATGGATGAAAAGTATGACATTGGAATTTTTGGTGTTCCTTCCGATGCTGGGGTTAGTTACAGACCCGGGGCGCGTTTTGCTCCGACGAAAGTTCGAGAGGCCTCAAGCTTAGGCCGAGGTTTTCATTGGAATCGCGGTGAAGATCTTTTTTCGAAAAAAGCAATTGCTGATCTTGGGGATTGTTCAGTGGTTCCAGTGGACTTGAATCAAACCCATCAGTTGATCGAAAAATTTGTTGATCAGATTTTATCCCATAAGAAAAAATTTGTCGCCATAGGTGGCGATCATTCCAATACATTACCAATATTGCGAGCACTAAAAAGACATTATAAAACACCTCTGGCTTTGATCCATTTTGATGCCCACTTAGACACCTATCCAGCAGCTTGGGGATGCGAATATCATCATGGCACTTTTGCACGCCATGCCGTGGAAGAGGGGCTTGTGAATCCTCACAAAATGATTCAAATTGGACTGCGTGGCCCCTTGGCTTCGGGCTCAGATTTAGACTTTGTTAAAAAGCATGGGGTTCTTGCGACGACAGTGGATGATGTGCGTGGTTTTGGAAATTCCTTTTCTGCTAATGGAAACGCAACTGCTTCGCCGAGTGCGGGCACTGGGGTCTCTTCGCCTTTGCTCAACTTTTGCCAAAATCTGCCAAGCTTTGATTCGACTCCAACGTATATCAGTTTTGATATTGATTGTTTGGATCCAGCATTTGCTCCAGGCACGGGGACGCCAGTCCCTGGGGGCTTAACAACCTATGAAGTACAAAAGATTCTTCAAGCTTTGAAAGTTCCAAATTTAGTTGGCGCCGATATTGTTGAAGTTTGCCCAGCCTATGATCCAACGGACATCACGGCTTTAGCCGCTGTCGATGCATTGACAGAAATTTTGCACATGATGTGATTTCATGTGCTCAATTTTTTATCTTAAGAATCTTTGTAATTTATTACTCAGTTATGAGGCCATCATCTGGCCGATTGGTCATAAGCAGAATCGTCTGAAATTGGCGCACAAAATGCAAACGGCGAGTTTTGGCCTCGCCGTCTGAAACTATCGAAAGTTAACCTTCCTTTATAAAGGAGGCTAAAATGCCTACACCATATAGGTATTTTCGGTTGATATTTCAAATACTTGAGAAGGTCCTTAGACTAGTTCTGTTGATCCTCAAGATTTTAAAAGATCTACATTAGCAATTAACGATGGGCTCTAGAGTTTGAACCATGGGCTTAAAACCCGGACGGTTTCGAAGGATTGAGCGGATGGCGAGGCCACTCAATTTTTTATTAATAGCCTAGATCCATGATCTCTTGACCATGGGGTGGCTTAAGGCCTTTTTTCTTAATCTTCTCTACCAAAGTTGTTCGATTGAGTTTTAAAAGCATGGCGGCCTGATTGCGATTCCAGCCTGTTTTTTCTAATGCTCGCAAGATCAATGCATTTTCGTAGGCATCAACCGCAGAATTAAAATCCAAACCATTATCAGGAATATCAAAGGCCTCGGCATTTTGTTTAATGGCTTTTGATCCACGGTATTTGTCTGGAAGATCGAGCAGTTCAAGAATGCCATGGCCTTTTAAAATGGTCATGCGCTCGACAAAGTTTTCAAGTTCGCGAATATTTCCAGGCCATGGATAGTTTGTTAGGCACTCTAGGGCTTCGGCAGAAACTCCATTCAGTTTTCTGCCGCCTTTGGATTTGCCAAGCACATCCATAAAGTGACTTAAGAGTTGTGGAATATCAGATTTGCGTTCGCGCAGCGCGGGTAAGGAAACGGGGATGACATTTAATCTGTAATACAGATCTTCGCGGAATCTTCCGCCCTCGACAGCGGCTTCAAGATTCACGTTCGTGGCCGCAATCACACGCACATTCACTTGCACAGTTTTAGTGCTGCCGACGGGTTCAAAACTTCTTTCTTGAAGGGCGCGCAAGATTTTAACTTGCAGCGAAGGATTCAAGTCACCGATTTCATCCAAAAACAAAGTGCCTTCATCGGCCATTTCAAAACGGCCCACGCGATTGGCAATGGCGCCAGTGAAAGAGCCCTTCATATGACCAAAAAGCTCGCTTTCCAGAAGTTCAGAAGGGATGGCTCCGCAATTGATGGCCACAAAGGGCCCCTGTTTGCGATGTGAATTGTAATGGATCGCTCGCGCAATCAATTCTTTGCCTGTTCCGCTTTCGCCTGAAATAAGCACTGTTGAGTCAGAATCTGCTACGCGCTCGACCAGTCGTAAGACATTTTGAATTTGCTGACTATCGCCAACAATTTGGTCGAAGTTGTATTTTTTGTTCAATTCGCTACGCAGCTGTTGATTTTCTTGCTGCAAGTGTTTGTGGGTCAGGGCTTTATCCACAAGGCTTAAAAGTTCATCTAGGTTGAAAGGCTTGGTCACAAAGTGAAAAGCACCTTTTTGGGTCGCTCTTAAAGCGGACTCGATTGTTCCATGGCCTGTCAGAATAATCACTTGGGTTGAAGGTGAGAGCGCCTTCAAGTAACTCATAAATTCAATGCCGTCGCCGTCTGGTAAATTCAGATCGACAATGGCTAAATCCACAAGATTATCACCTTGGCAAAGTGATTTCGCCTCGTCAATTCGATTGGCCGTGATCACTTTGAATCCCTTTTTATCAAGGACGCGAAAAAGGGCTGTTCGAAGACTTGATTCATCATCAAGAACAAGAACTCGGTTGATTTTCATGGACCTTCCTTCCTGGTGGGTGCCTGTCATCATCATGATAACGACATAAAAATCAAAAACTCTGGTTAAGTTTTTACGATTACTTTAAGGGTAAAACAAATTTGACGGGACTGTCAAAAAAACCAATACAGAAAGGGCTTTCAGGACGTCAAAACTGGACGAGAGAATGAAATTTTTGCCTGGGAACCTCGACTGGACGTGGTTTTTATTTCCAGTTGGGCATTTTGTTCCTGAAAAATTTGTGTCGCTAAAGACCACGAATATGTTTGAGAAGAATTCATGTTTTTTTCAGCCTCACAAAATGGACTTAGGAAAAGATCAGTCCCAGTTTCTGTATTCACCATTTGAATCAAGATCTTATTTTGGGTGCGATCACCCTTCATATTGTCCAAAGAAATTTGCAGTAAATTTTTAAAGGCCTGGGCCAGTAAATTTCTATGTCCGCGGAATTTTTTAACCGGAACGGGCTGGATCAGTTGAATTTCGATGCCAAGGGATTTGGTTTGCAGCTCCATAATTTTAAAAGCCCTTTGCAGGACTTCGGCTAAATCAATATCTTGAATTTCGTCGATTTCGGGATTGCGGGTGAAGATCAGCATGTTTTGAATAATATCTTTGCAGCGTAATGCTCCTTTTTCGATCTCGACAATGTCTGGATAAATAGGGTCCCTAGAGTCCAGATCCATTTTGATCAACTGAGTATAGGTCAAGATTCCACCCAAGGGATTGTTCAATTCATGGGCAATACTGCTACTGATGGTTCCCAATTCAGCCCTGCGAGCTGAATCTAGAATTTGCTTTTCCATTTTTAAATTTTCAGAAATGTCTTTATAAAAATGGATGTAGGCATTTTTTTTATCTTCGTCTAGTTTAATTTGCTGACTAGTCACTTGAAATGTCGATGCGGGATTTTTGAGCTGAAAGTTTTTCCCACGCTGGCAACCTTCACAGGGTTCGGTTCGGCCAAATAAAATTTCAAAACATTTTTTAGCTTTGCTGGATGTGTTCGAAGACTGAAATGACTTATTGGCCTGGATGATTTCGTAGTTGTCATCGATCAAGGCAACAGGGTCTAGAATCGCATCAAAAGTGGATTCCCATTGCTCTTTAAGCACGCCGAGCTCTTCAATTTTTTTAAGACGATCTAAAGCCAAGGACACAGTTTCAGAAAGGCGATTCAGAAAATCGGTTTCTTCGCGAAGAAAGGACTGCTGAGGGGATCGCATAAAAAACAAAGAACCAATTCTGCGATCATGGGAAAAAAGTGGAACTTGTAACTGATGAAATTGCAATTTCGTTCCGACCTGCTGTTGGAAGATCTCGTCTTGGGGGGAAAATAAAATTCGTATCCATGATGTTTTTAAATCTGCATTCAGCGAATCATTCAATTGTTTTTCAATTTCAGCCACAGAGCGGGCCTCGTAAATGGACTGCACGGTTTTACGAAATGTTTCAATGCGCGAATTGGTGACAAAAAGTTTTTGTCTGGCCTCGGTTAAGTATCTGGTCCGTTTTTCAACACGGTCTTCTAAATCTTTATACAAGTTTGAAAGATGCTCGTTCTGCTCTTGGATAAGACGCTCTAGGTTTTGTTCTTGACGAAGCTCTTGGGCTTTTTCAAGTGCAAGATATAAATTGTTTTCAAGCTGACTGCCTTCGAACGAGTTTAACACACTAAAAAAATGATACTTCTGATGAAGCTGCAGGAATTGTGCGGCCGGGTAGTCATCTGTGCAAACTAAAATCAATTGCAAGAATGGGTTTTGTTTTTTCCATTTTTCAATCAAGGAATCGAACTTTTTTTCGAGCAAAGAGGTAATAGATAGGCCGAGGACTTCAAATTGAATATCAGACTTCGAGGCCTGGGTCAGATCTTCGAAGAAACTAGCCCCGATGTCGTGCAATCTTTGTGGCCAATGGCCAACCAATAAGAAAGAGGTTTTTAAAGCTGGCATGTCGAGATCAAATCCCTATGGTGATAAATTTCAAAATTGGGTTTTTGTAACTCGTTCGTGGGCTCTTCGACTTTATGTTCGCCATAGCGAAAATAACATGTGGAACCCCCAACGCTTTTGGTGGCTTCGATTTCTTCTTTCAGTCGATTCCCGATACTCAGTGTTGAGGCTGGATTGATAACTCCTTTTTGTACCCAATTTTCTAAAATGGATTTTTTTGAAAAATTCGCGCTATGATCAGCCACTTGAATCAAGTGAAAATAATTAAAAATCTGTACTTTTTGTATTTTTAACTTTTGCGCGTGTTCTTCTCCGGCAGTCAGCAGGATCAATTTGTATTTTTGCGAAAGGATTTCCAGATTTTCTTTTGCCCCTTCGATCAAAGAAAGACTTGGCAGGCTTTGCAGAGAGTAAAATTCGCCTTCCATTTCTTTCAGCATTTTGGCGCGTTCCGCGATGGGCATTGAGCTTTGGCCATCGCACAAAATTTTGAAAATTTGTCTATGGCTATGGTTTTCAATGTGGCTTTTTCGAAACTCATTAAATTGATCAAAAGTCCATGGGTGATTGTATTTTTGTAACACTTTGTAGGTGCGTTCCAAGGCTGGGGGGACCAACACATCTGATGTGGGTATCAGAGTGTCATCTAAATCAAAAATCAGAGTTTGAAAACCTTGAAACGTCATGAGAATATTAAGCCTGATTTTGTTCTAAAAAGGAAGGTAAGACCATGAGTTCGACATTAACGGCCATTATTCTTGCGGCGGGTAAAGGTACTCGCATGAAGTCCCCACTTCCTAAAGTTTTACATCCAGTGGCTGGACGGCCTTTGATTGAAAGAGTCATCCGCGCAGCCCGCGATGCAGGCAGCGAACAAATTCGTTTAGTTGTTGGCCACGGCGAAAGTTTAGTTCGTCAGGTTGTCGAGCCCCTGAATGTGACCTGTTATCCACAAAAAAATCCCCAAGGAACAGCTGATGCCGTTTCATCCGCTGAGGTCGATTCAATTGATGGTGATGTTGTGATTTTAAATGGGGATCACCCTTTAATCCAGGCCTCTGACATTAAAAATTTTGTCCGCGAATTCAAAGAAGAAAAGTGTGATTTGGCTGTGGTGACGGTGAAGTTAAAAGAGCCTGGGAACTACGGCCGCATTGTTCGTCAAAATGGAAGTTTAAAAGCCATCGTTGAAGCCAAAGATGCCTCTGCTGAAACATTAAAAATTCAAGAAGTAAATACAGGAATTTATGTTGTGAAGGCCGGGGTTCTTAAGGATTATTTGCCAAGAATACAAAATAATAATGCTCAAAAAGAATATTATTTAACGGATTTAATTGCCTTAGCCCTTGAGGCCAAATTGAAAGTGCGCGCCATTCCGTCGGATTCCCGCGTGGCCCATGGTGTGAACACGCAAAAAGAATTGGCGTTCGCAACGAAAGAAGTTTTTAAGCAAAAGATTGTTCAGTTGATGGATGATGGCGTTGTTGTGATTGATCCGCGCACAACCTATGTTGAGCCCACAGTGCAAGTGGGACCTGGAAGTGTTTTATATCCCAACTGTTTTTTGCGCGGACAAACTATTGTTGGTTCTTTTTCTGTGATCGAGCCCAATGTTTTTATTTCTGATTCTAAAGTTGGCGATAGCGTGCAAATTCGCGCAGGAAGTTATCTTGAGAACGTGCAGGTGCAATCGAAATGTTCGGTGGGCCCCTACGCAAGACTTCGACCTGGAACAACGATGATGGAAGATTCCCATGTGGGGAACTTTGTCGAACTTAAGAATGTTCAATTTGGAAAAAAATCAAAAGCAGGACATTTAACTTATTTAGGTGATGCGGATATTGGCGAGGAAGTGAACGTTGGTTGCGGGACCATCACTTGCAACTACGCTGTGGACCGCAAAAAATATCGAACGAAAATCGGGGACCGCGTTTTTGTCGGAAGTGATACTCAGTTTATTGCTCCGGTGGAAGTTGGTGATGATGCGGTGATTGGTTCGGGCTCAACGATTACTAAATCTGTTCCGGCCAAAGCCTTGGCGGTGGCCCGTGGCAAACAAGTGGTCAAAGAAAATTACAATCTGAAAAAGCCAGAGACGAAAGAATAAAGTATGTGTGGAATTGTCGGCTATCTTGGCCCCTTGGATCCAAAAGATGTTATTTTGAATGGACTTCGCAAACTCGAGTACCGCGGCTATGACAGTGCCGG
>DGYJ01000070.1:36189-36542 GCA_002396665.1 Bdellovibrionaceae bacterium UBA5009 | reverse complement strand
CACCCGTTGGGCCACCCACGGTGTGCCCTCTGAAAGAAACGCCCATCCCCACGAGGTCGGTGGGATTAGTCTTGTCCACAACGGGATTATTGAAAACTATCAAGAGATCCGCGAGCAACTTTTAGCCCGCGGTGCGAATATCACATCGGACACGGACTCTGAACTTGTGGCCCATTTGATTTCTGAAAATGTACAAAAAACAAAGGATCTTTTAAAGGCCGTGCAATTGACTTTGCCAATGCTAAAAGGTGCATTTTCGATTGTGACTTTTTGGCAAGAACAACCGGATCAATTTGTTGCATTTAAAGATGGACCTCCTTTGGTTGTTGGAATCCATCCAGATCATGTTTTTG
>DGYJ01000070.1:35842-36020 GCA_002396665.1 Bdellovibrionaceae bacterium UBA5009 | reverse complement strand
CAGTGATGTGCAGGCACTTTTGCAGTACACAAAAAAATTCGTCTATCTTGAGGACCGCGAAATTGTTCATTTGCAAAAAAATAAAATCAGCTATTTTTCTGCCGACGGAAAACAAATTCAAAAAAAAGAAGTTGAGCTGAACTGGAGTCCTGATCTTGTTGAAAAGCAAGGCTTCCCA
>DGYJ01000070.1:26503-35764 GCA_002396665.1 Bdellovibrionaceae bacterium UBA5009 | reverse complement strand
GCTGTGGGCAGATCGCGTGGAAGTGCGCTCTGTCAAAGATGTTCAAATAATTCAACGAATGCCAGAAACAGTTACGGAGTCGATGGATGCGGTGCAGAAGGGCGGGTATCCGCATTTTATGTTGAAAGAGATCCACGAACAACCCCGTGCAGTTTCGGCTGTTTTGGATCATCATATTGATCGACAATCTGAAAAAATTAAATTGGAGACTTTGGGTTTTGGCGAAAGCCATGAAGCCTATAAAAAACTTGATCGAATTTTTATTGTGGCCTGCGGGACAAGTTATTACGCCGCCATGGTCGGCAAATATTTGCTCGAAACCTGGGCAAGAATTCCTGTCGAAATCGACATCGCCAGTGAGTTCCGCTACCGCAAGCCAATCATTAACGAAAAAACTTTGGTGGTGACGATTTCACAAAGTGGGGAAACTGCTGATACCTTGGCAGCACTTCGCTTGGCAAAAACATCCCAGGCCATGACACTGAGTCTTTGTAATGTGCAAAAATCATCCATTGATCGTGAGGCCGATGGGCATTTGTACATGCAATCCGGGCCAGAAATTGGTGTGGCTAGCACGAAGGCATTTATGTCTTCCTTGGCGGTTTTGAATGTTTGGGCCTTAGGTGTGGCGAAGGTCCGCGGAACTTTAACGGCGCAGTTAGAGTCCGAACAAATTCGACATTTGTTGGCTATTCCAAGTCAGCTTGAAGTTGTATTATCCTATGATAAATATTTTTCTGAAGCCGCTGCCGAGCTAAAAAAATTCAAGGGCTTTTTGTATATGGGCCGGGGCACTCAGTATCCAATTGCTATGGAAGGCGCGCTAAAGCTGAAAGAGCTCGCTTACTACCATGCCGAAGGTTATGCGGCCGGTGAAATGAAGCACGGGCCCTTGGCTTTGATAGATGAAAACATGGCCGTTGTGATGTTGGCCCCGCAAGATCAATGGTACGAAAAAACTTTAAGTAATCTTGAAGAGGTCCGTGCACGTGGCGGTCAGGTGATTTCAATTGGTACTGGTGACAATCACAAATTAAAAGAAATCAGCAGATACTATTTGTCTTTACCAAAAAGTAGTTGGGCGACAGATCCATTGCTGAGTGTTGTACCCTTGCAGTTGATGGCCTATCATTTGGCCAGCGAGTTGGGCTACGATGTGGATCAACCACGAAATTTAGCTAAGTCCGTGACGGTGGAATAGTCGCTTTATGGTCGCTGATGAATCATTGTAAATAATGACGTCTGATCTTATTCACTATTTCATTTTACTAGCTTTAGGTCTTGCATCAATGGCTTCATGATTAAACATCGACTAACACAAAAGCTTAATTTGAAGTTTTGCTTTGTGCACATTGTGGTCCTTCGTTAACCTAATCAAGTTCGATTAAATTATTCATCAATTAAAAGGAGTTTTGCGATGAGAAATATGTCTTTATTGTTAGCAGTTACTTTAGGATTTGCTTTTACTGCGTGTACACATGCACCAACACCAACAGCTTCAAATGCTACTCCACCTGAGTACAGTCAGCAATATCCCTTAACAACATATGAAGATGCCTATTGGATGCAAGAAGCAGACGCTCGCGAGCCATCAAATGCCGCTGGCGATAGATGTGCTGAAAAAGTAAGACAAGCTGGTTGCTATATGTCTAACAATGATCTTTCAAGAATTGCTTCTAATGTTCGTGATTGTAAGCAATTTAGTAGTTCTACAACATCTATTAATTATGTAATGCAAGTATTTTTGATGAAAAAATCAGGAACTATTGTGACTGTTCAAACTAAGCCGCTTATTGGAAGCGGAAACTGCAATAGAATTAAATATGATTTTGGAGCAAATACAAACATTGTAGAAATAAAAGGTATTGCAGGTAGAATCATTGCTCGCGCGACAACAGGACAAGTTTTTTTTCTTGGCAAAAATGGTGCATTTTACGAATTACTTAATTCTAAGGGTGTTTCGTATTCGAATGTTTCAAATATCGAAGGTAAGGATGCTACTGGAGCGACTAGTAATCAGCATTTGACACTCACTTTCGCTGGAAACCAAAAAACTACTTTTTCAGCAAATGATTTAGATCTTAAAATTAACGGTAAAAATCAGGCCAAAGCAGTTTATTTTTTCAACTATAGCAACAACAGATCATTATTCAGAGATGAAGACGTTCAATAATTTTAATGTCAAATTTATTGTAAATCTTAAAAAGCGAGCGCAATGCTCGCTTTTTAGTTTCTTAAGACTAAAAGTTGATAATAGGATTTTGTTTTCTCAACATAATCAACGGCCTCGTAGCCACGGGCCTGTTTGTATCTTAGTCGCGAATAGTATTTTTGATTTGCAAGCAGTGGTAGCACTTGGCTGACATCCTTCCAGCTGTATGGATTTTTACCATGCTGGCGAGCTAAATCTTGGGCATCCCAAAGGTGTCCCAAGCCAATATTGTAAGCGGCCAAGGCCAGTGCAAGTCGATCTTTTGAATTCAACTGCGGTGGAAATTGATTTAACAAAAATTTTAAATATTGTGCCCCAGCCCAAAGGCTTTGCTCTGGGTCTAAGCGATCAGTCAGTTGGAAACGGGCCGCAGTTTCAAGAGTCAGCTGCATGAAGCCTTTTACGCCCGTATGGCTTTCTGCCCAGGGATTCCAACCAGATTCTTGATAGGCTACAGCTGCAACCAAGTGCCATGGTAATCCTGCTTGCAAGGCTGCTTTTTTGATAAGTGGTAAGTATTCAGGCAAGATCTGCTTTTTTCTTTGAAAGAAAATTCGAACATCATTGGCCTCTAATTTGCGCCAATTCAGAAAATAGCGATCCTTCATTTTTAAAAAATCGCCATTGCGACTTATTTTAAGAAACCAGTTTCTAAGTTGGCGATGAAGTTCTGGTTTATTTTTAGACACAAGCCATGATGTTTGCACTTCGCTTTTAAAATTTTGAAACCAGTGCACTTGTAAAAAAGTTTCAGACCAGTAGTGGCCCTCTTTTTCTTCAACGACAGTGCAGTCCGCTTTTTTATCGCGAATAAGTTCAAAGGCGATTTGTGTATTGTCTGTATCAAGGGTGATGCGTTGGGACTCGGGAATGGATTGAATTAAATTTTGCTGATCTTTCAGAGTGCTGAATTTTTTAAATAAGACAAATTTATATTTTTTTAAGTCTGAACTTTTAAGAATTTTAAGCCGTCGTTCGCAAAAAAGTCCCAAGTGACTTTCGTCAAAGAGGGGGCCTTTTGAAAAATCATTCAATAATCCCGTGGGTAGCACTGGGATAGCAAGATCACCAATTCCATTTTCAAAATCACGCAGCATCAACTGCGAATTTTTATAAACTTTAAAATGAATTTTCGAATTATGAGTTGATGCGAAATTGTCGACCAGATCGGCATCAAATCCATAGATTTCTTTGTTTTTTCCTTTTTGATAGGACTGGGGATGGTTCAAAATAAGCACTTCAAGGGGCTTCCCATCGGTAGAGCTTTCGGCCCCAAAGGGCAAAGGTCCTTCACAGCCGTTGGAAAGGCTGACAAAGACACAAAAACTTAAAAGTGAAAATTTCTTAACAATTTTTCCCAAGACCCAATCCATAGGCCATAAGGGTGGCATCGTCCAGTAAGAGTGACCTTTTCTGTCGAAGTTTTGCTTCTAGATTGTAATTTTTTCAGCTGAAAAGGAACCTATTCAAGCCCTCTTGCTTAACCACTCTTGGTGGGCTTCGCGGGCCCGTTGAAGTTGAGCTAATTTTTTCTTTTTCTTATCGCGAATTTCTAACTTAGAAATCATCGGAAAAAGACCAAAGTTAATATTTGTCGGCTGAAAGTTTTCTGCACGTTCTGGATCGGTGATGGCTTCTAGCAATGATCCCATGGCAGTGGCTCGTGGGGGTGCTAATTCATTGGAAGAATTTTGTTTTATTTTTTGATCCAGAAAGTGGGCCACAAGTAATCCAACACATGTGGATTCGAAGTAGCCTTCTACACCTGTGATTTGTCCTGCAAAAAATAACCAGGGATCATTTTGACTGGAAAGGTCTTTGTTTAAACGTTTTGGTGAGTTGATGTAAAGATTGCGATGAATACTTCCCAGTTTTAAAAACTCTGCATTTTCTAGTCCAGGGATCATTCGGAAAACACGTACCTGTTCCCCGTAGGTCATGCGTGTTTGAAAGCCGACAATATTATAAGCTGTTCCTTCTTTATTGTCCTGGCGAAGTTGAACAATGGCGTACTCTTCTTGACCAGTTTTTGGATTGATCAATCCGACGGGTTTCATTGGGCCAAAGCGTGGGGTATCGATTCCACGTTCTGCCATTTCTTCAATCGGCATACAGCCTTCAAAATAATCTGTCGTTTCAAAATGTTTCGGAGTCACTTTTTGGGCTTTGTTGATTTCGTCAATAAAATGCAAATACTGTTCTTTATTCATCGGGCAATTCCAATAGTCTGGAGTTCCCTTATCGTAGCGATCAGCCTTCCAAGCGATTTGATCATTGATCGAGTCCGCATCTATGATCGGCGCAATCGCATCAAAAAAATATAAAAACTCGTCACCGAAATGTTTTTGCATGGATTCAGCTAAGTTCAAATCTGTCAGTGGTCCAGTGGCAATGACCGCTGGGCGGGGAACTTGCTCTAGGCTTTCAATGCGTCGACTATGAATTTTAATTCGTGGATGTTGTTGAATCATTTGTGTGATGATTTTAGCAAAAAGCTCTCGGTCCACGCCTAAAGCTTGTCCCGCTGGAACGTGGGCTTCTTTTGCAGCTTTTAAAATTAAAGAGCCCATTTGCTCGGCTTCCCACTTGAGCTGGCCTGGGGCACTTTCATCTGAAAGACTGCCAAAGGAATTCGAGCAAACTAATTCGCCAAATTGGGAAGTCTTATGGGCCGGGGTCATGTTTTCGGGTCTCATTTCGAAAAGATCGACTTCATAGCCTTTTTCTGCCAATTGGTAGGCGCATTCCGAGCCCGCAAGCCCCGCGCCAACAACACTGATACGTGAATTCAATGACATACAGAATTTCCTTTTTTCTAAAGGGCGATCTTTATATTTTCATTCCGTTGGGGCTGTGGTAACTATCGGATATGAAAGAAAACGATCTTAAGGCCCGCTTTCAAAGTAGTGCCCAAGTCCTACACAGTCTTTTTCAAAATGTCCAGTCACCATTGTCTGAACCTTTTGCACGTTGGAAGTTGTGGGCCCAGTGGGAAAAAGTTGTTGGCCCCACAGTGGCCGAGCAAACCGAACCCGTGGGTCTTTCGCGTGGTGTGTTGTATCTTTGGGTTAAAAGCAGCACTTGGATGCAGCAAATGCATTTCTTAAAGGCGCAAATTCTAGAATCTATTCAAAAACGCGCTGGCGTTGATTTTATCAAAGACATCCAATTCACGAGGGATCGCAAAGCTGTTCCAAAATCAGCCGACGATCAAGAAGAAATTAAAAAATTTATCTCGCGATTTAAAACTGACGACGAATAAGCTACTTAGAACTTATCTAAATCTGATTTTGATTTTACCCCGATATTATCTAAGGATTGATTTCGTCATTCTTTTCGATGGATGTGCGAATCACAGATTTGATATGGCTTTTTCTTTGTGAGGCCCCAAAGAATCCTTTGATTTGATCATGCAAGCTAGAATCGTTGATCAGTGCACCCAATGTGCCCTGGCCACGATCAATTTTGGACATGATATTGTCCATTTTTTCAATCGCATCGCGGATTTTGTCGCCTTGATTTGGTAGATTCATTGAACTGACCATTTTACGCATGTCTGTTGTGACTTGGTTAAAATTGTTGGAAGCTGAATTCAAGTTTTCCATAATTTTACCAACACGATTTTCGGCATTGATTGTTTTGGTCAAAACATACATTTCATTGATGATATCAAATATTTTTTCAGTCTCTTTCCCACGAGAAGAAACAATATCAAAGATATCCGAAGATTGTGCCACAGGAATTTTGTCACCTGATTTTAATTCAGGATTTTTGTAATCCCCTGGAAGAATGTAAATAAACTTATCACCCAAGGCCCCTTGGGTTTTAATTTCCACTTCAGAGCCTTCGCGAATGCGACGGAGATGATTTTTTTCAATTTTCATCACCACATCAAGAACATTTTCTTCAGATAGAAAACGAATGTCTTCAATATTGCCAACGGTAACGCCAGCCAAAGAAACGATACTGCCAGAAGCCAATCCTTGAACATTTTTAAAATGGGCGTGAAGTCGTACATAGGAAGTAAACAAAGATTTATCTGCGCCTAAGATAAAAATTGAAAAAAGGATCACCAGAAGTCCAGCCGCTACAAATATTCCAACTTTGATATTATTTTTGATCGACGTTTCCATTATGAGGCTTCTCCTGCAATAAACTTTTGAATTATTCCATGCTGTTCTTTTTCTAAATCTTTAATTGTTCCGTGGGCAGCGATTCGACCATCAAGCAAGAAGGCCATTTTATCGCAAACAGCAAAGGCCGTTGGCATATCATGGGTCACCAGGATCGAAGTTTTGCCTTGCTTTTTGAGTCTTAGAATATGCTCTTGAATTTTGATTGTGTTGTAGGGGTCAAGTCCCGCAGTCGGTTCATCATATAAAACAACATCTGGGCTCATCATCATGGCCCGTGCAAGGCCAACACGTTTTTGCATACCGCCGGAAAGGTTGCTTGGGTAAAGGTGTTCACTTCCTGGAAGTCCGAATTCATTTAACTGTGTTAAAATGCGATCTTTCACTTCAGATTCTGAAAAATTAAAATGTTCACGCAGCGGGTAAGCCAGATTTTCGTAGACTGTCATAGAATCAAACAAAGCCCCACCTTGGAATACGTAGGCTACTTTTTTACGAATTTCATTGAGCTGCCGTTCGTGCATTTCAGTGATCTCAACGCCATCAATAAATATTTCGCCAGAATCAGGCTTTTCAAGTCCAATTAAGCTTCTTAAAATAACACTTTTACCAACGCCAGAGCCCCCAATAAGGCAAAGGCATTCGCCTTTACGAACATAAAAATTGACATCTTTGTGGACTAATCGAGATCCAAATGATTTTTTAAAATTTTTAACTTCGATCATTCCCATTGGTGTGCTCATGAAATCCTCTCGATAATCCAGAACAACTTCGACAAGAAGAAGTTACCGACAAGAATTAAGATTGAAGCCACGACAACGGCTTTTGTTGTAGCAATTCCGACTTCTTTAGTTCCATTTTTCACAGTAAGACCGTAGTAACATGAAGGAACAGATATAAACAAAGCGAAGAAAAATGTTTTCATAAATCCAGAAAAATAGTCTTTAAGTTCAACGGTGCTCAGAATTTTTAGATAATAGAATTCAGGATCTAATTTAAGCTCGCTCACACCAATGATCATTCCACCGACATTTCCAATGACATTGGCAAAGGCCACCAGCATAGGTAAAACGATCAGGCAGGCTAAAACCCTTGGTATGACGATCTTTTTAATTGGTGATGTTCCAAGGGCGCGAATGGCATCAATCTGTTGAGTTACAACCATGGACCCGATTTCACTGGCAAAGCCAGATCCCATGCGAGCGGCCAGCATCAGAGACGTGAACACAGGTCCCATTTCGCGAAGAACAATCAAGGCAACTAGTTTTGGAACATAAAGTTTTCCGCCAAACTTTTCTAAACCTAACCCAAACTGTAAGGACATCACCATGCCCGTACTGATGGCTGTAATGATGATCAACGGAAAAGATCTATATCCCACTTGAAAAATTTGTTCGACTAAAAGTTTGAAATAAAAACGACCTTTGAAGGTGTCGCGAATGACTTGCATGAAAAGAACACTCATGCCACCAATAAAATCCAGTGATTCTGTTATGTAGCTGCGAAGTGGTTGAATCAATGTTTGGATCATGGGGCTTGGAATCCCTTCATAAATTGATCGAACTGTGAAAGTTCCAAGTCATACTTACTGCTGACGGCACCATAGCTTAAACTGTAGTTGCAATTGTTTTTCTTAAATGTCAGCAACTGCATTTTCACATCCACGCCATCGACTTTGCCACTGGCCACGGTGCGAACGGCTTCGCGGCCATTAAAGCCAAGGCGTTCTGATTTTTCGATTTTCATTTTTTCAAGTACGCTCAAGGCCTCGGATTCTAGTTGTTCAAGATTAAGTTCAACTTGGCGTTCGCACTCCGAAAGATATGAAATCGAATTGCCTGTTTTTTCACTGATCCAAGTTTGATCACCAGTGCCGTCGGAACTGCTCGCAAAAGGTGAACCTGGTTTTTCAAATTTAACGTTACGTGCGCTTTTGGCTTTTGAGCCACCGACATCAACGGTTACGCAGCCAGCAAGTGTTAGAAATATAAAAGCGAAAAAGATGTTTTGAGCAAGGTGGTTTTTCATAGCAATTATCTCGGACATTTTGCGGAAATAGTTAAGTCGAGTCGAGGTTATATTGTGTCATGACTTTGTCAGGCCTGACAGAATTTCGTGGGGCAAAGTCTGCTCAAGTCCAATCAATTTTTTCCTAGCCCAAGAAATGTTTGGCATTTGAAATGCTATGTCTTTACTTCAGTATGAAACTCAAATTTTTGTCTAGCTTCAATGTGAAATTTACTTTTATTGTTTTGGTACTTTTTTTAGTGGCTATCACGACCAAAGCCCAATCACTTCATGGTCGAATTAACTATGAAAACGATACTGTTCACTTAGAACTTAGTGGTTCGAAAGACTGGAACTACGATCTTAAAAAGAAAGATGAAAAAGGCTCAAACGTGGCCGAGCTACTTGTTGATGGTCTGGATGCGACGACTGAAAAAGAAATTCTCGCCTTCAGAAGTCCACTTGTTTCTAAAGTAGATATTCAACGCGGAGCCGTCGATGGAAAAGTAAAAATTATTTTTCATTTGGTCGGATCTGAAATTGAAAGTTTTGACTATTTAACAGACCAGCCTTCGCGATTAATTGTCGATTTTTATCAATCCGAAAACGCAAAATCAAAATCCGCTAAAAATAGCAAAAAAGAAAATGTGGACTCTGCAAAAAACGCAGCTGCTTCAATGAAATCAAAGTCTTCGCAAGCATCGACCAAGGTCCTAACGCCACGTGGCCCGGCGTCGACAGATCTGCTTAAAATTGATTCTACGGGTTCCCTCTTTTTTAGTGACCAGTCCAAAGGCCAGAAGGCTGGCGTTTACGATGGGGCTGATCCTTTGTTCGAAAGATTCACAATCAAAGATTTTCAAATTAAAGAAGAATCTATTATTAAGTCAAAAGATCAATACCGCATCG
>DGYJ01000070.1:22837-26324 GCA_002396665.1 Bdellovibrionaceae bacterium UBA5009 | reverse complement strand
ATTGATTTTCCTAATATTAGCACTGTGCCTACAGATTTTGTGCAAATTTTGAATGCTCCAAATCTTTACAAAATCAATCCCCAAGACAATGACGAAAACAAACAGGCCCGATTGCTTTTAACTTTGTTTGAAAAAGGTCGTTTGAATGTTTACCAAAAAACATTGAAGTGGTTTAAAGAAAAGTACCCTGAATCACAATATAATGAAGTGATCGATTTTGTGACCGCGGAAGTTTATATCAAACTGTGGCATCAAGACCCTTCCCAGGTCAGATTTTTCTCGTTAGCTTTGCAGCAGTATCAGTCTGCTGGTCAAAAATATCCGCAATCGCCTTTAGCAGAAAAAGCGTCATTTTTGCAAGGGGCGCTAACATTTGATAAAAATGAATATTTTAACTCGCTAAGATATTTTTTATCCCACAGCGAAAATACAAAATTTTCAGCCAAAAATAATTATTCAAAAGATTTGGCTAAATTAGGAATGGCTTTGTCCTATGAAAAAATTAAAAAGTACAGCGACTCGATTTCTGCCTTTGAGCAACTTGAAAAAAACACTCCCTTTGAATCTTTAAGACAAGAGGCCGCTTACCGAATTGGTGATGTTTATTTGAATTCAGAAAAGTATGATAAAGCCGTCGAATATTATCAAAGAGCTTTGAAAAAAGAATCATCTGCAGCATCTAAATTTCCGAACGCGATTTATAATCAGGCCCAAGCGTTATTTTCAATGAAAGATTTCAAAAAAAGTCTTCAGGTCTATTTAGATTTTATCAAAACATTTCCACAGAATGAATATGTACCCTATGCATTGACTCGAGTTGGTGAACTTTTAGAGATTTTAGGTGCACCCGAAGACAAAGTTTTAGGGGCTTACATGGAAACAGCTTTTCGCTTTGGCCATGATCCCAAAGCGGCCGTGGCACAAATTCGTTTGCTGAGTGCCAGAATGTCACAAATGAAGCCTAAAGAAGTCGAGCAAGCGACTAAAGAAATTATGACTTTGTCACAAAAAGCAGATTTTCCAAAAATCGAAGAATTTTCCACTGTGATGATTGCTGAAGGCTACCAAAAGCGCAAAGATTATGAAAAATCAATTGCGTTACTCGAAGGCTATTATCAGCAAAATCCAAGCACGGTCGATACAAAACTGTTCAAAAAAAGAATAGTAGCTAATATTAGTGATCAAATCCGTCAGGATGTGAATTCTGGTTCTAATTTAAAAGCCTTAGAGTATTTTAAAAAATATTCAGACGGTTGGCTGAAGCAGTCAGATCGACTAGATACAGGATACTATCTAGGCGTGGCCTATGAAAAGTTGGATGCCAACGAAGAGGCACTAAAATATTATAAATCTTTAAATCAAAGTTTAAAAAATGCTGAAGGATCCAGCGAGCTTAAAGAGCGCTATGTTCAAGAAAAATTACCATCGCAACAGGCTTTGAATTTGCGAATGGCAGCGACTTATTTTCAACTGAACCAGTTCAAGGAATCGACTGAAAATTTGAAAAAGATTAAATCGCCGGATCAGCTTTCTGAAGATGAACAAATTGAAAGAATCGTGTTGATTTCTAAGAATGAAGAAAAGCGTGGCGATGATTTCACTGCAAAAAGATTTCTAAGAGAGCTAGTTCAAACATGGACTGGCCACCCTGAAAAGTTGAGCGAGCCAATTTATCGGCTTGGAGCCATTGATCAAAAATTTCAACGCCCCCAGGAGGCCTTGGAAAACTATAAAAAAATTCTTAGTCTGCAGGCTGAAACCAAAAAAGTTCCAAAAGAAATTGAATTTCAAACTTTAAGTCGATTGGTTGAAATTTACACAGCTCAAAATAACAAAGACGAGCTGATGAAGACCTATGCTGAAATTTTAGAAAAGTACGAAGACAGTAAGCCATTGGAATCGTTTCGCTACAAACTTGGGCAAATCTATTTTGAAAAAGGTGAATCCCAAAAAGCGAGTGAAATTTGGTCAGGCTTTAAAGGAAAAAAATCTGAATTTTGGAAAAATTTAGCAAACGACCAATTAAAAAATGCTGATTGGAAAGATGGTTACAAGAAGTACATTCAAAGAATTCCAGCGATGAGTCAGAAGGAGTAGGGTTCATGTCACTGATTGATTTAGAAAAGTTTAACTTTAGCAGTCCGATTTATCGCGAGATACTTGATGATTTGAAAAAAACATCACAACTGCCCGTGCCTTTGCATATCATGGGTCTTTCTGGGACAGGCAAAAGCACGTGGGCCCATTGGATTTCAAAAAACTACCGAAACCCAAAAGTTATTGATTTGCAAAATCAAAACATTGATCAAAAAATTTTTGAAGAGATCACGCAAAATTTTCAATGCGATTTTATTTTGCTAGAGCATGTGGACTGTTTGACTTTGCAAAACCAAAAAATTCTTTTGGATTGGATCGACAAAGAAGCTTATCGTAAAAAAATCGTATCTACTGCTCGGGGTAATTTGTTTGCCATGGTTCAAAAAAATCTATTCCGTTCAGACTTGTACTACAAGCTGACCGTATTGCAAGTTCATTTGCCAGGTTTGGATGTGGCCAGGGAAGAAGTCTCTGCCATTGCTCAATTTTATCTTCGTGTTTACGAGATTTTATACAACAAATCCCATTTGCGAATTTCTGATCAAGCCGTTCGCAAATTGATGAATCATGATTGGACAGACCATATTCGCGAATTGGATCAGATCATTGAACGTGCCGTTGTGATTTCTGCCTCGCCAGAAATTTCTGAAAACGAGATCCAATTTATTCGTCCAATTTCAGCAACAAATACACTCAAGCAAGGTGTCACTTTATCTGAAATGGAAAGACAATTGATACTGCAAACTTTGCAAATGACAGAACAAAATAGGACTCAGGCTGCGCAAATTCTTGGAATCAGTATTAGAACCTTAAGAAATAAATTGAACGAGTACAAAGAGGAGGGGCTATTATGAGCAATTTTTTTGATAAAACAACGAATGCTTTGCAGACTTCAATTGGGATGCGGCAAGTTCGTCAAAACGTCATCAATTCAAATATTGCCAATGCAGAGACTCCGGGTTACCAAGCACAAAAAATGGATTTTGAAGATGCCTTAGGCCGAGCTTTGGACATCGATGGACTTCGCCACATGAGCACTTCCCATGGTGACCACATTGTTGTCGGCGGAGCCACCGCAGCTGTTCGACCTGACATTTACGCAAATCCAGAAGGCGCCATCAACAATGATGGAAACACTGTGGACCTAGAGAAAGAAATGTCGGCATTGTCGGAGAATGCCATCATGTACAAAGCGGCTCTTCAATTGATTAATAAAAAAATGGCAGCATTAAAATATGCTGCAAGCGAAGGACGGTAATAGATGGCTGATTTTATTACTGGACTAAGGATTAGTGGCAGTGGAATGGCAGCTCAACGGGCGCGCCTGAACACGATTTCAAGTAATATTGCCAACATCAATACAACACAAACTCCTGAAGGCGGTCCTTAC
>DGYJ01000070.1:16726-22662 GCA_002396665.1 Bdellovibrionaceae bacterium UBA5009 | reverse complement strand
AAAGGCGGTCCTTACCGCCGTAAAGATGTTGTCTTTGAATCAATGCCTGATGCTAAAAATTTCGGTGAAATTATTACATCAACAAATCCCAAAGGTAGTTTTCAGCGTGTCCAAGTTACAGATATTGTTTCGGATAAAAAAGCTCCGCTGCTAAAATATGAGCCAGATCATCCAGATGCAAATCCAGATGGTTATGTTGCTTATCCCAATATTAACTTGATGGAAGAGATGACAAATATGATACAGGCGTCCCGCGCTTACGAGGCCAACGTCTCGGCCTTGCAAGCTAGTAAAGATATGGCGTTGAGTTCGTTAGAAATTGGTAGATAGTTTTAGGTTTTTGCGTGTTTTTTTGGTAATCTATAGAAGAAAGGAACTGTTCGGCCATGGAAGGTTTTACAGTCTCTAAAGCAAGTCAATTTTTGAACTCAGGGATGAGTTCTGGCGATCAATCCATCAAGATTGATTCAAATTCTTTGAGTGATATCAATAGCGTAACCAAGTCGAAATCGGCCCCAGGTGAAACTTTTGCTGACACATTGAAGAGTGCAGTGAATCAAGTCAATGAACTACAAAAATCATCAGACAAAGCAATTCAAGATTTAGCGACAGGTCGCACTGACAATGTGGCTGATGTGATGATTACAGCTGAAAAAGCAGATATCGCTTTAAAGGTCATGGTTCAAGTTCGAAATAAAATTATTGATGCTTATAATGAAATAATGAAAATGCAGGTTTAATTGATACGCGGAGGATATCTTGAATAAGATAGTTGGTGGAATCATAGTTCAGTTTCGTGAGTTCTTTAAGAACTTAGGGCCGACAAAAAGAATGTCTGTTGTTGTTGTGGCTTCGATCGCTGCTGCAGTGTTGGTGGCCATGGTCTTTATGCTTTCCGGTAAAGATTATGCACCACTTTTAACAAATGTACCTTCTGATCAGTTGACCACTGTCATTGCGAAATTGAATGAAAAAAATATTCCTTTTCAGTTGAAAGACGACAGTAAAACAATTGCGATTCCAAAAGAGCTTTTGCATTCAACGCAAATGGCTCTGATGTCAGAACTGGGGTCATCAAAAATTGGAAACATCGGTCTTGAGCTTTTTGAAAAGCAAGATTTCGGCGTAAATTCCTATGCTCAAAAAATCAATTTTCAAAGGGCCTTGCAAGGCGAATTGATGAGGGCCATCAATACTTTAACTGTGATCAAGCAATCGAAAGTTATTTTGGCTTTGCCAAATAAAAAAACTTTCCTTGAAGAAGGTGGAAAAGCTTCAGCTTCAGTAGTTGTCGAGCTTCATAATGGGAAAGAGCTTTCCCAGGATCAAATTCGTGGAATTCGTTATTTGGTGGCCAATGCAGTCGAGGGAATGGATCCTGAAAGCGTTGCGGTTCTTGACGAGCGTGGAAAAGTTTTAACTCGTCATTCTGATGGAACAACAGCGGGTTCTAGCGAGATTCTGGATTTGAAAGAAAAAATTGAAAACGAATTGGCGGGCCGTGTTGAGTCCATTTTGAGTAAAGTTGTCGGGCAAGCCAAGGTCGTGGCTAAAGTGAATGCGACACTAAATCAAAAAATTATTCAGTCAGTTGAAGAGTCCGTGGACCCTGAAAAAACGGCAATGCGCAGCCAACAAAGTGAAGAAGAATCTTTAGACGGATCAAGAACAAACCCTGCCGGAGTTCCTGGCTCGCGATCAAATATCCCGGGGGCAGAAGACTCTGGTCAGGTGGGATTTAAACAAGATGTAAAAAAAGAAATTAAAACAACGAATTACGAAGTCCCAAAAACAGTTCGTAATATTAAAGAAGCCGCTGGTGGTATCGAGCGCATCAGTGTGGCGGTTGTTGTCGATGGTATTTTGCAAACAACAACAAAAGAAGATGGAACTACTGAAAGCAAATACGTTCCACGTTCAGCTGAAGACATTCAAAAATATGAGACACTTGTGAAAAGCGCTATTGGTTTCAATGCAGCACGCGGCGACAGTGTTAAAATTGAAAACATGCAATTTCAGCCAGAAGATTTTTCAGAGTCTGAAAAATTGTTGACCAATCTTGAGCGTCGCAAACTTTTACATGCTCTTTTCAAATGGGCACTTTTAGGCTTTAGCTTAGCATTGCTTTTCTTCATCGTTGTTCGTCCTTTTATGCAATGGATTACAGATAGTTTCCAAGACTCTGTCGAAGAAATGTTGCCTCGTACAATTGAAGAGCTTGAAGAGTTACAGTCAGTCGATAATTCATTGCCAGGCATGAATTCTGCACTTCCAGTTTTGCAGGAATCCATTGATCCTGAAAAAGCAGAAAGTGAATTACTGAAAGATCGTATTGTCACCTTGATGCAAAAAGATGAAGAGAAAGCAGCAAATGCCTTCGGAATGTGGTTGGTCAGAAAGGATGATAGATAATGAAGCTTTTTAAAATAGACAATATTGATTATGCAACTTTGAAAGGCTTCGATAAAGCAGCTATCCTGATCAATTACTTAGGACGTGATGCTGTAAAAATTCTTTTGAAAAGAATGGATGATGGCGATATCAGAAAATTGATCAGTGTGATGAGTAAGTACCGCGTTGTTCCTGTTCATATCACGAAACGTGTTCTTGAAGAGTTTTACGAGATGATCAGTGAAACGGATGATTATATTTTCTCTGAAAGTATTTCGAGCAAAGATACGATTGTCGATGCTTTAGGTGAAGAAAGAGCCCGTGGAATCCTTGGGGGCTTGAATATTGCTTCTGGGAACCAAAGATCCCTTGAGTCTTTAGAAATGGTTGATGCAAAATCCTTAGCCACTTTCTTGGTGAATGAGCATCCGCAAACGGTCGCTGTTATTTTGGCCCATCTTGAGCCCGAGAAAAAAGGTGAGGTTCTTAAGCGACTACCAGAAGTCCTACAGGCTGAAGTTGTTTTAAGGATGGCCAACTTGGATAACGTAGATCCTGAATTAATTGTTGAAATAGATCGTGTTCTTAAAAATCAATTGGCGAACACGGCCACTGTTGAGCAGGCCTCGCTTGGTGGCGTACAGCCAGTGGCAGAAATGCTGAATGTCATGGATAAAAATACTGAGACGGCGATTATGTCCCGACTTGAAGAAAAAGATCCATTGTTGGCGGAAGAAATTCGCAAATTGATGTTCGTCTTTGATGACATTGTTAAAATTGATGATCGTGGAATTCAATCTCTTCTTAAAGAAGTGCCAAATGATAAACTTCTTCTGGCTCTTAAAACTGCTAGCGAAGATATCAAGCTTAAAGTTTTCAAAAACATTTCTGCCCGTGCTGCAGAAATGTTGCGTGAAGATTTGTCGAATATGGGTCCATCGCGGTTGTCAGATGTTGAGGGAGCTCAGCAAGAGATCGTCAATGTGGCACGTCGTTTAGAAGCTGAAGGAAAAATCTTAATTGCAAGAGGCGGTTCAGAAGATGCCATGGTCTAGTTCGATTCTTAAAAAAAAGATGGCTGATAAGACTGTTTTGGATTTTAAACCCCAAAACTTCAACTTAGGAACACCTGAGCAGGCCATCGATTATTTGCAGACAAAGGCCAATGGTAGTGACTTCCGCATGAGTGATGCCATTCGTATTCAAACAGGTGTGGCAGAAATCGAATCTGGCAATGAAGAGCAAAAGATTGAAGAAAAGGCCCTTGAAAAATTAAAAGAAGTTCAAGAGGAAGCCTACCAACAAGCTTATCAATTGGGGCTTGATGAAGGACATAAAAAAGCCTTTGAAAAAAATTCTGAACGAATTCAAAAATCATTGGATGAGCTCGATCATGTTTTGAATTCATTCAAAGAAATGAAAAAAGAAATTTTGAATTCCAATGAAAATCATTTTATTCAACTTTGTTTTCAAATGGCTGCTAAATTAGCCCAGCATGAGTTGAAAACAAGCAATGATCCAATGCTAGAGATTATTCGATCCGCTGTTGGCTTATCCTATGACGAAGAAAAAATCACGGTACAAGTCGCAGAATCCCAATACAATTTTATTGAAGAACTTCAGCATAAAACTGGTCGCGAAGTAGAGTTTTTGAAAAAAATTAAATTTGAAAAAAATCCAGAGATCCAACCCGGCGGATGTATTGTAGAAACAAACTTCGGCGAAGTGGATGCGCGCCTTGAAAAGCGCATTGAACTTTTGTGGGAGCAAATTCAAGAAAATTTGCCACCGCAAAAACCTAAACTTGTGAGCAATGGTTAATGACAGCAATTTTTGATTTCGAGAAATATAAAAACATTACTGAAAATGCTCATATTTTGAGTGATTTGGGTAAAGTGACTGAAGTGCAAGGCTTGCTGATTAAAGGCTATTTGCCTGGCGCCAGTGTGGGAAGTCTTGTGGAAATCTTTCCACAAAATGCGAAACACTCTTCACGGGCCGAAGTTGTTGGGTTCCATGACAAGCACGTTTTGATGATGCCCTTGGACGACATTCGCGGCGTTGCTTTAGGTGCAAAAATTCTTTTAAAAAGACAAATCGCCACAATTAAGGCCAGTGAAGAATTGCTAGGTCGAATTGTAGATGGCCTGGGCCGTCCCTTAGATCACCATTTAGATTTTGAGCATTTTGAAGAGCGCTCGCTTTATGCAGCTGTTCGAAATCCACTTTTAAGAAAACCAATTCGTGAACCCATGGATTTGGGAATTCGTTCGATCAATTCATCAATTACAATTGGATTAGGTCAGCGTGTTTCCATTATGGCTGGTTCTGGGGTTGGTAAGTCGGTTTTACTTGGAATGATGGCACGAAGTTCAAGTAGTGATGTCAATGTGATCGCCATGATCGGCGAGCGTGGACGTGAGGTCCGTGAATTTATTGAAAATGACCTTGGCCCCGAGGGGATGAAAAAATCAGTCATCGTTTGTGTGACCAGTGATCAAAGCCCATTGTTGCGAATGCGTGGTGCTTATGTTGCAACTGCCATTGCTGAATATTTCTGTGCTAAAGGAAAAAATGTGTTGTTGATGATGGATTCAGTGACTCGTTTTGCCATGGCCCAACGTGAAATTGGTTTAAGTATCGGTGAGCCCCCATCAAGTAAAGGTTATACACCATCGGTTTTTTCTACTCTTCCAAAATTGCTCGAGCGTGCTGGGGCCTTTGAAAATGAAGGCAGCATCACTGGATTGTACACAACTCTAGTTGAAAGTGACGACACCAATGATCCTATCGGGGATGCTGTGCGATCCATTGTTGACGGACATATTGTATTAAGTCGTCAGTTGGCTCAAAAAGGTCATTATCCTGCGGTGGATATTCTTCAAAGCGCAAGCCGGGTCATGAAGGGCGTCACAAGTCCTGAGCATCGTCAATTGGCGCAGAAAATTCGTGAAACATTGGCGACATATAAAGAGGCCGAAGATTTGATCAATATCGGAGCCTATAAGTCAGGATCTAATCCGCGCATTGATAAAGCCATTCGAGTCATTGATCCTTTGAATCAGTTTTTAAGACAAAGTGTAGATGACCCTACAAGCTTAACGAACTGCCTTCGTCAGCTTCAGCAAATTTTTGTGAACACATAATTTCTTCGAGGTGAAATTTGAAATTCAATTTCAAATTACAAAAAGTTTTAGAGCATCGAAAAATTCTTGAAGATCTTGCGCAAAAAGATTTTCAAGAGGCTGTTGCGGCTTTTCATGAAGAAGAAAGAAAATTAGAAGATCTTAAAACAGCACGCCATCAAGCCTTTCAGCGTCGCTACGATATCCAGACCAAAGGCCTTCAAGGCAGTGGCCTTCTGTCTATGCAGCAGATTGAAATTTTTATCAAAGGCCAGGACCGAAGAATTGAAATGCAGAAGGCTAAGGTCCAAGAAGCAGAAAATTTGGTCGAGGCCAAGCGTGAAATTTTGCGACAAAAGGCAACTGAGTATAAAATTATAGATAAGTTAAAAGAAAAGCAAAGAGCCGAATTTATTGAAG
>DGYJ01000070.1:10426-16599 GCA_002396665.1 Bdellovibrionaceae bacterium UBA5009 | reverse complement strand
AAAGAGCCGAATTTATTGAAGAAAGAAATCGAATTGAACAAAAAGAAATCGATGAGCTCAATGTGATTCGTTTTGATTTAAAGGAAAATTTGTGAAAACTGGTTACGATCAATTTTTTAAAAAAGCAGGCCAAGCAAGACAGCAAGATGGAAATTTGCGATCACGGCCGCTGCGTTCTTCGACTGAATTTCAATTGCAACAAGCCATTGAAAATACCGAAGACAGTATTCGCAGAAATATTCCGATGAAATCAAAAAGAAAAAAGAAATCGACATTTTCTTGGAAGCTTTCGGGCCTATCATTGATTGGATTTGTTGTCGCTTTGTATGGATTTCAAAACTATGAAGATATCGAAAATAAACTTAAAAAAGTTGAAATCAGCTTTTTTGGAATGGCTTTAGCGGAAGATGCAGCCCCCCATAAATCTGCGGAAAAACCTTCAGCAGAAGGTGATCATAAGCCAAGCGCTGAAGCAAAAGGGACTGCACCAGCCCCAGGGGCCGAGATAGCAAAAACTGCAGCCAATGGCAGTGAAGGTGCAGCTGGTTTTGATCATCTTGAAAAATTGAATGAAAGAAAAAAACAACTGGATGCTCGTGAAGAAGAACTGAACCGTTTGGAAGCAGAAATTCAAGCTCAAAAAGCAGAAGTTGAAAAGCGCATGGCCGAGGTTCAATCTATGCGAAATGATATTTCAACAATCTTAGACGACAAAGTAAAAGCCGACGAACAAAAAGTTGAAGTCTTAGTGCAAGTGTATTCAAACATGAAGCCCCAACAGGCAGCTCAAGTTTTTGGAACAATGGATGAAGATTTGGCCATTGAAATTTTAGGACGAATGAAAAAGAAAAATGCTGCTGACATCATGAATTTAATCAAGCCTGACAAGGCTCAGATTTTATCTGAAAAGTTTGCAGGATATAAAAGGAAACCAAGTTCAACAGCTAACGGGCCCGCCAAGCCTGAAGGCGAAGAAAAGAAGCAATAGGTTCGTAACGACAAGGAGGTTGTTTGTTTAACAATATCAGTCTCGGTCCTCCCATGGCAGGGGTGGCAGAACTGAAGTCTCAAGACAGGGATCTGTCCAAGGGTTTTGCAAAAGAATTCAAAGAAAATTTGAATTCTAAGCTCAGCGAAAAGATGAAGCCGACACCTGAAAATAAGAATCAGGGCGCTTTGTCGAAAGAGTCACCAAGCATGAAGCAGCCACTTGTTAAAAGTGAAAAGCTTCAAAAGATAAAAGCAGGCGATTCGAGTGATAAAAAAACCGTTGGCGCGACCGAGGAAAAAGACGAGACTTCAAATAGTCAAGCCGCAGTGGGATTGCCGACAAAAAAATCTCAGCGAGCGAGAGAAGAAGAAATCCAAAAGTTCATGGACTCATTCGAGGGTGAATTTGGAATTCCCTCCACGCGAATCGTGGAAGCCTTCTCGCAGCTGAACAAAGAAAACTTAGAAGCCACTCCAGAGCAGAGTGCCGATGTCTTTATTTCGAAACTGCAGTTGTCTGCAGAAGACGAAGATAAAGCAAAGGCCATGTATTTGGGAATGTTAGGACAGTTGCAGTTGATCGATCAAAAAACTGTTGTGCCTTCCATTGTTCCTGCCAATCAGCAAAATTTGTTGGGCGGACTTCAACAGGATCGTCTATTGACTCAGCAAGATCGAAAGTTGCATTTGCAAAATACTTTGGATCAAATGAATCAGCGATTTTGGATGAAGGCTCCTGCGCAAGAAATTCCAATTTATGCGCAACCCAATCCTGAAGCTTTGGAAAAAGCTGTCCTGCAGGGTCTGAATGATCAGCAGCTTGGTGAACAAGCTCTGGGTGATGAATCTGTAGAGCTGAAAGGTGCGTTGGCGGCAGCTGCAGGGGGGCGCGAGCTCGTCGGTGGTCAAGCTGATTTGCAAAATCAATCGCCTCTGATGTCAGATCAAATGATCGAGCAGAAAGTCGCCCAATGGCAGGCCGCAGATCCTTCGTTGACTCCGCAGCAAGCTCAGCAGTTGATGAAAGAAATGAAGTCTGAGCAGTTGGAAAGAAGCCGTATGAAGTGGTCTGAAGGTGCTGTTGCCGCGGCAATGGGTTCGTCAGCCATGTCATCGCCGCAAGAAATTCATGCAAAGAATCAGCTGAATGGACAGCAGCTTTCTTCCCAAGTGATGGCAGGTTCTGAGGGCCGTCAGGCCATCAGTCAGCAAGCCATGGCCAATCAAGATTCTGCAGATTCTTTTCAAGGTCAGTCCAATGCTTCGGGGAAATCACAGATTGGAAAATCTGAGATTTCAAAATCCACGGGCAAAGCTGATTTTGATTCGACATTAGCAGGACTTGGTGCGGGCGGAAGTCTTTCCCGTCAAACAAGCCAGCATGTTGGTGATATGGCTTCGCTGCCTGCATCAGCTGGGGGCCCTGTTGAAAATAAAGAAATGAATTTGCAGCAGGTGATGAATCAAGCCCAATACCTAATCAAAAAAGGTGGCGGTGAAATGAAAGTCAAACTAAGCCCTGAGGGCATGGGTGACTTGCATTTAAAAGTCTTGGTTCAAGATGGAAAAGTAAATATGCAGATGTCGGCTGAAAACGCAGAAACTAAAAAGCTTTTGGAATCTAGCGTTGCTGATTTAAAACATTCATTGTCTTCCCATAAGTTGTCAGTTGAAAGCATCAAAATTGATTCTGTAAACCAGACAAATACGGATATGAATTCACAAAATTCAAAGGACACGATGAATTTTAATCAACAGCAAGCTCGCCAAGAGAACAGACAATTTTGGAATCAGTTCCAAGAAAGTTTTGGCAACCGTGGTCAGCAGCGTGACAATGCCTTAGAGACTCCGAATTTAAGGGGTTATGGTAAAAAACAAGATGCTCTCCAGCCTTTGGACTCGTCGGTTTCTGCGAAAGCAAAACGGACTGATGGTCGAGGTCAAGGATTAGATCTCGTGGCTTAACCAAATAAGGTGTAGAATGAAAGCAGGGCCTTTGCATAGCAAGGGTCTTGTTGTGAAATAAAAATTTCATTCAATGTGAATATTTTTATTTTTTGAAAAGGAGTTTGAATGAGCATGATGAGTGCAAAACTAAATACGAAAGTATTTGGCAATACAACGACAGCGCCAACATCGACAAACAGTGCCCCGAGCACGGTAAGCGCCAATGATAAACAAAAAATTAATGGTGAAAACGTTGGTGAAGCTTTAAATAAAATGGCAGATGCGAACTGGACAGATCCCGCAAAGAAGACTCGCACAGTTGGAAATGATAAGCTTGATAAGGATGCATTTTTTAAATTGATGCTGACGCAAATGAAGAATCAAGATCCAACAAATCCATTGAAGTCCCACGAGATGGCTGCGCAGTTGGCAAGCTTTTCATCACTAGAGCAAATGCAGAATATGAATAAAAATTTAGAGGAATTGAAAAGTGGTCAAAAGCCAATTGAGCAATTTCAAACTTTAAATTTTATTGGTAAAGCAGTTTCTGGTGATGCGTCGGTGGTTTCGCGAAATAAAGGCGATAAAGATCATGATTTCATGTTCAATTTGCCACAGAATGCGAATGACACAAAAATTCAAGTGCGCAATTCAGATGGCGAAGTGATTCGCACTTACGAATTGAAATCTTTGAAGCAAGGTGCAAATCGTATTTCTTGGAATGGCCTTGATGACAAAGGAAATCCTGCTCCGGTTGGTGAATATAAATTTTCTATCGAAGCAAAAAATTCGCAAGGACAATTGCTTGCAGTGAAAACAGATTTTGATGGAGTGATCACTGGTGTGAACTATGGACCAGAGGGAGCAGTACTTTTAGTTGGAAATCAGTCCGTTCGTCTACGCGACGTTAAGAAGATCATCGACCCAAGTCTTATGAAGAATGACCAGAAATTAAATAATGTGTCAGAACAAGACTTGAGAAATTCAGGTCAGGTACAGCAAACTAATATTAAGCAAGCAAACGATCCACAGGCGCAAGCTGTGAATGCCGCGACAGGAGCGAATAATATCGCTACTCCTGCAGAGCAAGAACAGCAAGGTGCTCCAGAGGCTCCTCCGAAGTCTAAAATTTTAGATCAGGTCGGACTCTCAAGAGATATGTTGGATAAAGTGGCTAAAGAGGCAGGTTTGTAATGGATATTAAAAAATTACAAACCTTAGGCGATTTGACGCCGCCAACGCAGATCAAGCAGGGAAATCAAAATCCTGTAGGTGCGCTGGGTGGTGGGCCAAGCTTCGAAGAAACCATGAATGGCTTGCAGTCAACTTTAGGCGCTGGATCAACAGATGCAGTGACAAAGAGTGGGCTGAAGGATTTGACTCAATCGGTGAAGTTTTCAAATCACGCGGTAGAGCGAATGCAAACAAGGGGGATATCGTTCAACAAAACAGATTTGGATCGCCTGAACGAAGCTGTTGGTAAAGCGGCAGCAAAAGGTTCAAAAGATTCACTGATCTTGATGAATGATTCGGCTTTGATTGTCAGTGTGAAGAACAAAACCGTTGTGACTGTGATGGACAAAACGGCTTTGAAAGAAAATGTCTTCACAAACATTGACAGTACGATTGTGATGTAGGTTTTAAACAGGTTGATGACACGAATGTTATTGATCTGAAAAATGGGTAAAAGGGCTGGTCCTCGTCGAGGGGGCCCTTCAAAAAACTAAGATGACCGAATGATTGAGGTCATCAAAGACATGGAGGTCTTATGGGTATTCTTTCGTCACTATACACTGGTGTATCCGGTTTAACTGCTCAAGGTGAAGCATTGGGAGTTATCGGAGATAATATCGCCAACGCCAACACGGTGGGTTTTAAAGCCAGCCGGGCCGAGTTTCAAGATATCATTTCTAAAAACTTAAAAGGGATCCTTGGTGGTAACCAAATTGGTCGCGGTGTTAAAATCGGTGCTGTGAATCCAATCCTTTCACAAGGTAACTTGGATGCGACAGAAAAAGCGACTGATCTTGCGATTTCTGGTGATGGATATTTCAAAGTTAAAGGTTCAGATGGCGAGTCATTTACTCGTGATGGATCTTTTCACTTTGATCGTGAAGGATACCTAGTCACTAATGACAATCAACGCGTTCAAGGTTTCCAAGCGGATGAAAAAGGAAATATCGTTAATAAAGTGAACGATTTAAAATTCCCTCGCGCCCTTGTTCCTGCAAAAGCAACAACAGAATTGAAAATTGATTTGAACTTAGATTCTCGTGTTGAGCCGACTAAAAAATTCAACATTGAAGATCCATATGCAACAGCCCACTACTCAACAGGTTTAGAGACTTACGATTCTCAAGGTAATAAACATCTTGTGAGCTTCTTCTTTAATAAAGTTGCTGACAGAAAATGGGAATACCGTGGATTAGTTGATGGTAAAGAAGTTACCGGTGGTGAAGCTGGAAAATTAAGTCAGGTTGTCCAAGGGACCATCGAGTTTAACCAAGATGGTAAATTACAAAAACAAGAGGTCACAGATTCAGCTTTCAACTTTGCTGGTGGTGCTTTCCAAAATCAAAAAATTAAAATCAATTTCGGTGATGATATCGAAAGCGGTGGTAAAGGTATTGATGGAACTAAACAGTATGGTAAGAGCTCTGATTTGATCAGCTGGCAGCAAGACGGTGCAGCAGCGGGTACGATCACTGGGATGTCCTTCAATGATGAAGGTATTTTGACTGCTGTTTATTCGAATGGTCAGGCGCAAAATCTTGGACAGATTGCCTTGGCGAAGTTTGAAAATCCAGAGGCCTTGTTTAAAGTTGGTAACAATCGTTTGAAAGAATCCAGAGACTCTGGCGGACCAGCACTTGGTGGACCAGGCGCTGCGGGTCGCGGAACGATCTTTGCAAAATCATTAGAGCGTTCAACTGTCGATTTAGCGACAGAGTTCGTGAACATGATTCAAAATCAACGTGGTTTCCAAGCCAATGCGAAAACTATCACAACAACGGATGAGTTGTTGAATGAAGTGATCCAATTGAAAAGATAATAGGTAATTAATTGTTCACGAGCCCTTACCCAGGGCTCGTGATTAAAATGTCATCGTTAGAGGGCAGTCACCACCCATAGGCTGCCTTTTTCATAACTCTATGTATTTTATCTGGCAGCCTGTGATGACCCGTCACGGGCTGCACTTGTTTTGCAATTGAATTTATTTTTTTCTTTTTACAGGC
>DGYJ01000070.1:7606-10283 GCA_002396665.1 Bdellovibrionaceae bacterium UBA5009 | reverse complement strand
TTTTTTTCTTTTTACAGGCGAGCTGTATTTTGTCATAAAAGACAAATACGTATTTCTTAGGCTGGTGTAATAAGCATTTTGATCAATCAGTTTAGCATCAGTGCAGGCTTGTCGCGCCAATTGGGCTGCCTCAATCTGGCACTGAAGTATGATCAAATCATTTTGTAAAACAGGCTCTGGGGTCCGAATAGAAAGAGCATAAGTAAAGTTTGTTTGTAAATTCGTTGGTAGGCCAGAGATTGATGTTAATTGATCAACTGAGCTAAATAATGCGTTTGATAAGCCAAAAGATACAGTATTAAGTAATGCGCCAAATAGGCCCAATCCACCTTCGACACTTCTAACACTTTCTTTAATTAAGAGTTGAGTCTTAACATCTCGATACAGTCGCAAGGTTTTACCACTGGCGGTCTTAATCAGAGCTGGAATCGAACATGTGCGCACGCCAGACACGTCTACATAGTCTCTAAGAGTGTAAGCACTGCCAGATTTACTATGGTAGGTTGCTTTTCGGGGCCAGTAGCCGCTAATTATAGGAGAATAAATAGCCTGGACACAGTAGTTCTCCTGCGGTAGAACAACTTCTTCATCTGGTCCACTGGTAATCATAGTATTAATTTCTAATTCCAACCTGCCTGCATCTGCCTTTGCAGTGCGAGCCATTGTGTGCATTGGCGCTGCAAGCAGCAATGCTAAAAACAGTATATTTTTTTTCATTGATTTCATAAGGTCTCCTTTGTTTGTTTGCTTTATCTTTTTCAAAATTTGAACCGCATGGGCTTTTCATAAATTGATTTAAAATTTCTTTTGCCTAGACACATTCTCCAATTTGGCGCCTGTCATGCAGGATTTCGCATGCATGCAGGCGATTTTACATTTACGACTGTGCTTGCTTCACGAGCTGAATGGCTTCTTCTAGGTAATAAATTACCCTTGTCAAAGATTCCGTGCGGACTTCGCTTAAGTTCAGAATTTCTGTTGTTGAGACACCGTGAACTTGTGCGATTTTTCGCAGGCCCTCGGCAGGTATTTTTCTGCCGTCTTCCCATCCTTTATAAGTGTTTATGGGCACAGTTATTTTTTGAGCCATGGTCTTTAATGACCACTTTTTTTTTATTCTTAAATTTTTTATATATTCGCCAGGCGACATAAAATCCTCTGATCTATTAGTTAATCTGAAAACCGCTTAGTTATTTACTGACATTGCACAGATAATTGTGATTAAAGCGAGCATTGCTCTATTAAGTATTTTCATTGAACTCTCCTTTTTTTGGAGAGAATAGTTCACAAAAAAAATATCTTCGAGTAACAGCTTGGTACAAATTGGTGTCGAACTTTTTGACAGCGAAGACTGGATTTTTATGACATGGACCAGGTTTTGCTAGCAGTAACTGACATGGAATCAACAAATCCGAACAGGATCAATTTAATTACTGTCATCGAGGCTCCTCTGGAGACCCTTTTGAATTTGCGTCGACAAATTACAATGCCATCTGGAGATTGTGAAGAGCTCTATTATCTAGATGCGGTGATTAGCTATTTGAAGGGTGATGTACAGAGTCTATTTAAATTAGTTCAAGAAATGAATAATGAACTACCTTTTTATCATTTAGCAAAGATGCGTTTTTTGATCAGAAAAAAAGAACTTTCAGCCCTAGACATTGAAAATTTTGTGAAAAGTGTATCAGCTCTGACTTTAAATGATGTCATTTTAGGCGAGGCCTATTTTTTATCTGGATATGCTTCTTGGACAATCAAAGAGCACATCAGTGCCCAGGCGTACTACGAGAAAGCAATTCTGAATCTTGACAAATCTGGGGCTCACAGGAAGGCCTTGAAGGCGGCACAAAATTTATTGGCTTGCAAAACATGTGAAAATGAAAACTTAAAATTAATCCCAGAATACCATGCCATATTTCTTCGCGCTTTGAATATTCGGGACCATGTCACCTGTGGTCTGACGATGATGAATGTTTCCAGAGAATATCAAAGATTGGGTGCTTTAAACATGGCTTTGAAGACCATCAATTCATCAATCAAATATTTAAATGTGGATGTAGGGACACTTCATTATTATTTAGCCTTAGCACATCGTGCACATCTTTATTTTGAAATGAATGTTTACAATAAAGCTATCGAGGATGTTGAGGCCTGCTTGTCGAGCGATTTTTCAGAAGTCCACGATGTTGTCAAAGTATTAGAACTTATTGATCTTAACGAAAAAAATCAAAAAACTAATTTTTTAAATTTGAATCCAACTTGGGTTATGCGTGCAAAAAATTTTCAAAATGAAAAATCAAGAAAGTTGGTTCTTACAGACATCGAAGAAAAGATTTTATTTTTTTTAAGAAAAGGACCAACCGATAAAATGAGTTTAGCAGTCAAGATCTATGGTGATAAAATTGACCTTGAATCAGCTGAAAACAGAATTAAGAGCGTATTGACCCGATTTCGAAAGAAGCACCCAAATTTGATTTCCATTAAAAATGGTTATTATTCGATTCAAGAATTACAATCGAAAGGATCGTAGTGAAAAGATTATTTATTTTAATCTACATTTTAATTTGTAATTCTGAATCTTTTGCATCGCTAACCCCATGCAGTTTGTTTTCAGATATTAAAATTCAATCAACTTATACATTGCCCGATGGAAGTCATCGAGCCATCAGAGGTAATT
>DGYJ01000070.1:6630-7505 GCA_002396665.1 Bdellovibrionaceae bacterium UBA5009 | reverse complement strand
TGTCATCGAGCCATCAGAGGTAAGGGTGTATATGTTGGTATTATTGAAAACGCGAAACAAGATTTAAAAAAGTTAAGTCGACATTTCATAGTTACAGTTGCACATGTGTCCAAGGGAAATAACTTACAAGTCTACACAAATGGAGAGTCTGTCGAAATACTTGGCCGTATTTCGAGTTCAAAAGGGGATGTTGAAATTATTGAAATTTCAAAGCCAACAAATACTCCGTATATGGCAATATGGGATGGCAATGTTATTTTAAACTCATTTGATGAGTCCGGCACAGATGTTTGCAGCAATTTCAACGGCACAAAGGTTAAGCCATTTTACATTGGAAATGACCGCCTAGATGTTTTTGGTAAAAATTTGGCCCTAACACCCGTAGCAATGGCCCCATTCATTGCACTTTCCCCTGAAGACAAATTTGTAAAGGCAAAGGATTTTTTCTTTCGTAAAAGAGGAGCACAGACAAGAACTCTGTTTAGAAATGCAGTCGGACAAATTGTATTTGAGTCTTCTATTATTCCAGGAATGAGTGGGTCACCAATATTCATTCATTTAGGAAATGGGTTTGGAGGAATTCCAATTCAAGCATTTGCGGGCTCTGTTTCACAGTATTCTAGAAAAGATTTTTATTCTTATTCTACAGATCCGAATCTAATAAGATTTTTATTCAAAGAATACTTGCGGGGAAAAAGAGGAGAGCAGCTAGAGAAAAGTAGATACGGCAAAATTTATGCTGAGTGGAAACATGATGGCTTCAATACGTTTAGGGTTATTAAAGACAAACAGAACACCATCATATCTATTGAGGCTGTAATTGAATCTGGTTTAGCCGGTGGCGGAACAAACGGTGATGGTGGTGGAGGAACTAA
>DGYJ01000070.1:0-6434 GCA_002396665.1 Bdellovibrionaceae bacterium UBA5009 | reverse complement strand
GGTGATGGTGGTGGAGGAACTAATGGTGATGGTGGTGGAGGAACTAATGGTGATGGTGGCTCAGGTTCTAGCCAAAATGTGCATTACAAAGAGGGCTCATTTTTCTTCGGAAATCAAATTAGATCCTTTATTGTTTCTGAAAAATCTAAAAATGCCAATATTAGAATTTTAGCAAATTGGACTGGTGTAAATTTGATACTGTCTTTGGGAAATAAATTTTTAGTTACACCATCGAATGAAATTTCTGGGGCTATGGATCTTAGTCAAAAGGAAGTTACTATTGAGCAAAGCGAGAATCAAGAGCTCCTTTGGAGGAGGCTTGTTGAGCTATTTAGTAAACAATAAATTAAGGCTTGGAAGGGCGATTTAGTTTTGTATAGCCCTTGTAGGAGCTTGGATTCTCGGTTAGCCTTAAATCCATGAAGTCTACAAAAGTATCAAAAGAAAATTTAAATACGAAAGAGCTGAAGATTAAAAAAGTTTCTGAAGTTGTATTTAGTATCCTGGTCAATTCTGGGATCACCGGCTTGACCCATGCCCGGGTGGCAAGGCTTTCTGGGGTTTCGAGGTCTTGGATCTACAAATATATTGGTTCACAAAAAAATGATTTAATGAAGTTTGCAATCCAATGCCTTGGCGAACAATTAACGAATCAAGACGTACAAGACCAAATCGATTCGAAAGAAGATTACATCCAAAGTATTCTTCGCGGGATGGAAAGAATGTTTGAAAACACTTCGAAGTATCCCTATTTTATTCCGGTCTATTTTCGCTTTAAAGGCACATCGACGGCCCCTGGCGAAGCTGTTCAAAAAGTCGAAAACCAATACATCGAAAGACAATCGAAAATTTTAAAAAAAGTTTTTCAAATCAGTTTGGCCGAGGCCAAAATTTCAGCTATTTTGATGACATCATTTCGTATGTCCCTGGCCCACACCTGGCAATTCGGCAGTATCAAAAATCAAATCACCACGGATGATTTAATTGGGATACTGCATGTCTATTTAGAAGAGCTTTTTGAAGGCAAAAACAAAACTAGACCAGCCGCCTTAAGATAGTGACAGAAATCGCTGATTCTGTCACCAGATCAGCTTCCACATCATTTAAAGACGCTATATGTTTTTCGAGAGGTGTTTGGATGAAAAAAATTATTTTTGTTATGGGATTTATTTGTGGATCGATTTCGTTGGCTGCGAATCTTAAAATTGATGGCCAGGTGGCCGATGGGGTCCAGTTAAGCAGTATTGTGGCCTCCTATGGATCTGGTGGCTTTTTTTGCGAAGGCACTGAAGAAGTTCGGGGCGAAGTCATTCAAAATAAAAAAAATCAAATACAAATTAATTTTGAGTATCCGGCAAAAGTTCGCGGGGGCGGCCTCTTCTGTGGCCACGTCTATCTGTTTGCAATGGAACTTGATTACAAAATTTTAAAAAATGATTTCGGACTTCAATACACTGGATATAGCTCAATTCATTTTTCAGCCAAAGAAGAAAATAAACCCCTTCAACTCGATCAGCTGAATATGGCATGCAAAGATGGTTTCTCTGTTCGAGATTCAGTATTTTCCTACGAAGAATCGGGCTCCTTTGCAGAATGTAGAAATGCGAGTTCAAACGAGTTTCCAGATTTCAATATTTCAGATCAAGGTAAGAACTACATTCATAACTTAAATATTAGCACTGAACGCTTTCCTGAAGTGGTTGTGGATGCTGCTCACTTGCTGCAAGTTAAAGAAGTGCCTCAGTGGAATGTTCGTTTTGAATTCTATGCACGGGATCAGAAAAAAATTCTACCACTGGATGTTGTTCAAGTTAAAGCGATTCAACCCAATGAAAAAACAAAATTTCCAGTCGGAATTTTTAGAATGCTAACAACAAGTTTAGATAAAAGTGGAGTTCCAGTTTATTTCACAACACAATTTACCACTAAAAATGGTAAAGGCTCTCCGCAAGGTTACCGTGTTTATTTTAATGACTTAAAGCTCTACAGCCCCGAATTCTATATTGATTGGTACACTCACTGCAAAGAAGGAACTGGCGCACCAGTATTGGTTAAAGCCAAGGAATTGAATGGTAAGCAAAAAGATGGCGAGCTATCACGGGATTTGGACTCGAAATCAATTTGCACACCGCTAAGTTTTTGATAAGGCCCCAGGTTTTTATTTATTAGCAAAAGAACGAAAGTCAGTCAGTCTTTTTCGGACTCACAAAATGCTCAACCTATAAGTTGTACAGTTTGTGAGGGGGCTCACATGTTCCTTAAGAAGAACCTCACAAGATAGATTCAAGATTGATCAAAGGTAGTGGCGTTACTAAAGTAAAGTCTAAACGCCCAAATAACTTCGACGAACATCATCATTATTTAATAAGTCAGAACCCTTACCTTCTAAGGTGATGGTTCCAGTCTCAAGGACATAGGCACGATGGGCAGCTTTTAAAGCCATGCGGGCGTTTTGTTCAACTAACAAAATCGTCATCCCTTGCGAATTCAAAGTTTTAATAATATCAAAAATCTGTGCGACGATCAAAGGTGCAAGTCCCAATGAGGGCTCGTCTAATAGTAAAATTTTTGGTTTGCACATCAGAGCACGGGCAATGGCAAGCATCTGCTGTTCACCACCAGAAAGTGTTCCGGCCATTTGCCAAAGGCGCTCTTTCAAGCGTGGAAACAGTGTTAAGCAATAATCATAATCTTTTTTAATTTGCTCTTTGTCTTTTCTTGAATAGGCGCCCATCTCTAAATTTTCTTGCACCGACATCTGTGGGAAGACACCGCGACCTTCAGGGGATTGCGCCAGTCCGTGCAACACTCTTTTGTGGGCCGGGATTTTTTGCAAATCTTCTCCGCGCAAAATCATTCCGCCCGTGCTGTCGACAAGGCCTGAAATGGCTCTTAATGTTGTCGTTTTGCCTGCGCCATTGGCGCCAATCAATGAAACCACTTCGCCTTCATTGATATGGAAGCTGATCCCTTTTAAGGCGTGAATCGCACCATAGTACACATTTAAATTTTCGACTTGAAGTAAAGACATTAGTGAACCTCGTCTACGCCCAGGTAGGCTTCGATAACTTTTTTGGAATTTTGAATGTGGTGGGCGTTGCCCTCTTCGATTTTAACACCATGATCAAGAACAAAAATCTTTTCGCAAATTCCCATGACCAATTTCATATCATGCTCGATCAATAAAACCGTTAATTTAAAATCTTTACGAATTTGCGCAATCAAATCCATCAGTTTATGGGTTTCGGAATGATTCATCCCAGCGGCCGGTTCGTCCAGCAAAATGACCTTTGGATCTGTCATCAGTGCGCGAACAATCTCAAGCTTTCGTTGCTCGCCGTAGGGAAGTGAACAAGAATTTTCAAAAGCTTTATCTGCTAATCCAAACAAAGCTAAAATTTCCAGGGCTTTGTTTCGAAGTTTTAATTCTTCGACTTCAAAGCGATCGTTTTGAAGAAATGTATCCAGCAGCCCGTAGCTGACATGTTGATGGCCAGCGATCAAGACGTTTTCTAGCACAGTCAGATCTTTAAAAAGGCGAATATTTTGAAAAGTTCGAGTAAGTCCTTTATGTGAAATCTGAAACGGCTTTTTCCCATTCAAAATTTCGCCATTTAAAATCACTTCGCCAGAGGTCGGCATGTAAACACCAGTGAGCATATTAAAGGCTGTCGTTTTGCCCGCACCGTTGGGGCCGATCAATCCAGCCAATTGGCCTTTTTCAATGGAAAAACTGAATTGATCAACGGCTTTTAATCCGCCGAATTGCATGGTTAGGTTTTTAGCCTCAAGAATAATATTGGATGAATTAGTTTGAGCGTTTGACATATTTTTTCCACAAATCTGTGATTTCAGTTTGACCAAAAAGACCTTGGGGTCTTAGCAACATGACAAGAATCAACGAAAGCGAATAGATCACCATGCGAAAATCAATTCCACCGGTGTATTCTTTCAGGGATCTTAAAATTTCAGGCAGCAGAGTGATAAAAATAGCTGCGCAGATGGATCCCGACATGCTGCCCATTCCGCCCAAGACAACCATGATAATGGCATCAACACTTTTTTGAAAATTGAAAGAAGAGGGGCTAATGTAATTCGTTGCATGGCAAAACAAGGCCCCTGCTACTCCGGCAAAAAAACTAGAAAGCACAAAGGCACGGACTTTTGTTTTTGTCGTATCGATCCCCATGGCTTCAGCGGCAATTTCGTCTTCACGGACACTTAAGAAGCCACGGCCGTGGCTTGAGTGCATGATTCTCCAGATAACGAAAAAACAAGTCACAAACCAAAAGGTCGAAAATAAAAAGCTGACCATGTAGTGTTCGATCACCATGAAGCCAAGATCTAAATTAGGGATTGAAGGAATTCCAGAAAGTCCGCGGGCGCCGCCAACAAAATCCATATTCAACAAACTGACGCGAATGATTTCGCCGAATCCCAAGGTCACAATCGCAAGGTAATCCCCTTTAAGTCGTAAAGAGGGAAGTCCCACTACATAGCCTGCAAACGCAGCCAGTAATCCAGAGCCTAAGGTTGTCAGCACAAAATTCAAAATCGCAAGCGGGCCGCTAAACAAAGGCCAATGCATCGATGCGTAGGCCGAAAAGTAAGCGCCCAAGGCCATGAAGCCAGCATGGCCCAAAGAAAACTGACCTGTGTAGCCGTTGACAAGATTTAAGCTCATGGCCATCAGGCAGTTAACCAAAACAAATAATGAAGTCAGTTGAATATAGGCATTCGTTCCAAAATTTAAAATCAAGCCAATGCATATCATTCCAATTGCAAGTAGTGCCGGTTGTTTTAAAAATTTCATTAGACTTTCTCCACAGAAGATTTGCCTAAAAGGCCTGATGGTCTAAAAATCAAAACTAAAATTAAAATTCCGAAGGCTAAGGCATCACGGTAGGTCGAAGAAAAATAAGCCACAACATACTCTTCTGAAAGACCCATTAAAAGTCCGCCAAGAACTGCACCCATGATATTTCCGATCCCGCCAAGAACTGCAGCGACGAAGGCTTTAAGGCCAATCATCATTCCCATTAAAGGATCTATTTTTGGATATTTCATTCCGACAAGAACACTTCCGATGCCGGCCAACGAAGAGCCCACAACAAAGGTCATCGAAATAACGGTGTTCACATTGACACCCAACATACTGGCCACGCGGGCATTCACACTGACGGCGCGCATGGCTTTACCGATTTTTGTTTTTTGAATGATATAGTTTAAGGCCAGCATCGCAACAACACTGACGCCAAGGACAGTGATGTCAGATATTTTTAATTGCACAAGACCGAATTCAGCAAGCACAGAATCTTGCATGATTTCTGGGAACACTTTTGGATCTGCACCAAATAAAATCTGAGAAGAGTATTCCAACAACAGACTGACCCCAATGGCTGTGATCAGAATATTTAACTTTGGCGCTTTACGAAGCGGGCGGTAGGCAAATCGTTCAATGGCAAGGCCCAAAAGACTGCAAGCCACCATGGATGAAATAAGTAAAATAATTAAAGTCGAAAATCCTGGCGAGTTTTCAATTCCCAAAATGCGAGCTGTGTAAAAGGCGGCAAAGGCGCCGATCATATACACATCCGAATGGGCAAAGTTGATCATTTGTAAGATTCCATACACCATGGTGTATCCTAAAGCGATCAAAGCATAAATGCTTCCAAGGCTAAGACCATTAATCATGTGCTGTAAAAAATCCTGCATGCTATTCACCTTTTTATAGAAGTTCCCAAGGAGTTCTTATGATCATACTCGATGGGTAAAAAAAAAGGCGAACATTTTGTTCGCCTTTTTTGGAGTAAGCCTTTTTACGGACTAACAGTTGTTACGTATTTACGCTTTTCGTTTTCAACTTGAACAACGACGGCACTTTTGACAGCGTCGCGGTTTTCGTTGATCGAGATTTTACCAGTCACGCCAGCAAAATCTTTTGTTTTAGCGATTTCGTCGCGAATATTTTTTGAAGTCAGTTCAGTTGTTCTTTCCATGGCTGCTGCTAAAATTTTTGCAGCATCATAACCCAATGCCGCCAAACCATCTGGAGTTTCTTTGTAGCGCTCTTTGAATTTTTTGATGAACTCAACAACCACGGGATCAGTGGATTCTGTTGTGTAGTGGTTAGAAAAATAGTGACCATTGATGGCTTCTTTTCCTATCTCGTGCAATTTTGGGCTATCCCAACCGTCGCCGCCAAGAAGTGCTGCTTTGATCCCAAGGCCTTTTGCTTGCTGAGCAATCAAACCAACTTCTGTGTAGTAACCTGGTACAAAAATCACATCAGGATTTTTAGAACGCATTTGAGTCAATTGAGCTTTGAAGTCCACGTCTTTATCTTGGTAAGAAGCATCAGCAACAACTTCGCCGCCCATTTTTTTAAATTCAGCTGCGAAGACATCAGCAAGACCCACACTGTATTGGTTTCC
>DGYJ01000102.1:21201-22292 GCA_002396665.1 Bdellovibrionaceae bacterium UBA5009 | reverse complement strand
AATGACTTGGGCACAAACCATGGTCATCGCTTCACTTTGAGTAGGGTTTACTTTGCCTGGCATAATGGAACTTCCTGGTTCATTTTCTGGCAAATTCAACTCGCCGAAACCACAACGTGGACCACTTCCAAGCAAACGAATGTCATTGGCAATTTTCATCAACGAACAGGCCAGTGTTTTCAATGCTCCACTGACTTCAACCAAGGCATCATGGGAAGCCAAGGCTTCGAATTTATTTTCTGCGCTGACAAATGGAATTCCAGTTTCTTTAGCGATCACAGCCGCTGCCTTCACTGGAAATTGCACATGGGTATTCAAACCTGTCCCAACTGCTGTTCCGCCAAGGGCCAATTCATGCAAATGGGGCAAAGTGTTTTTAACTCTTTGGATTCCGTGTTTGATTTGAGTCGAATAGCCCGAGAACTCTTGACCTAATGTCAAAGGAGTCGCATCCATCAAATGGGTTCTACCAATTTTCACAATGTCAGAAAATTCTTTTTGCTTAGATTCAAGGGCCTTTTGCAATTTTGCAAGCATTGGCAACAAACGATGATGAACTTGATCTGCCACAGCGATATGCATGGCTGTGGGAAAAGTATCATTCGAAGATTGCCCTTTGTTAACATCATCATTGGGATGAATATCCTTTGACGGTAAAGTTTTACCCATCATCACCATGGCACGATTCGCAATGACTTCATTGGCATTCATATTTGTTTGGGTCCCAGAACCAGTTTGCCAAACAACCAAGGGGAAATGCTGATCGAGCTTGCCTTCAATCACTTCGTTGGCTGCTTGAATAATTAATTCAGCTTTTTTGGCATCCAATAAACCTAATTCAGAATTTGTAATGGCGGCAGATTTTTTAAGCACGCCAAGGGCCTTGATCATTTCACGAGGAAAACGATCCCCACCAATCTTGAAATTTTCTGTGGATCTTTGGGTTTGGGCGCCCCAAAGTTTATCGCTTGGAACCTTCACATCACCCATCGTGTCTTTTTCTATTCTGTAATCCATTCTTAACTCCTCACGCTCACCGTCTTTGATAAGACGTTCATTTATTATAAATTAATTTCGATGAACCAATCCAC
>DGYJ01000102.1:14726-21071 GCA_002396665.1 Bdellovibrionaceae bacterium UBA5009 | reverse complement strand
AATTTCGATGAACCAATCCAATGGCTGCCTGGTCCGTTGGATAGATGACTAACTCTTGAATATTCACATGGGCAGGTCTTTGCAAGCACCATAGAATTGTGTCTGCAATATCTTGGGCAGCCAGTGGTTTCATCCCTTGATAAACTTTTTTTGCTTTTTCACTATCTTGAAAGCGAACTTCAGAAAATTCGGTCTCGACCATTCCGGGCTCGATATTGCTGACCCGAATGTTACTTCCTAAAAGATCTTGACGAAGACCTTCAGACAAAGCCCGCACCGCAAATTTTGTTGCACAGTAAACCGCACCACCTGGATAGGTCCATCTGCCAGCGACAGATCCAATATTCACAATATGACCTTTTTTATTTTTTAAAAGATGGGGCAATACTCCGCGGGTCATGTAAAGCAAGCCCTTCACATTGGTATCAATCATTTGCTCCCAATCCTGAAGCTGGCCATCTTGAATTTTGTCAGTGCCCCGGGCAAGTCCCGCATTGTTTACAAGCACATCAAGCCCTGACAAAATTTTATCATTAGCTTTTAAAAACTTTTCCACCTGCTTGGAGTCCTGAATATCAAAATCAAATGTTTCGACCCAAGAAGAAGCTTGAACTGAGTCCTTTTGGGATTTAGACGCCAACAATTCAGACTTGAGCTTTTGCAGACGCTGAGCCCTGCGTCCTGTTAAAATAACAGAATACCCATTTTGCCAAAGCAATTTTGCTGTGGCTTCACCAATGCCGGCCGTGGCCCCTGTGATAAGTGCAATCATCGCAATAAATTATCGTGGAAACAGCGGCTTGTCTATGGACAGACATGGAATTCCTCAGTAAGTAGATGATATGGCGCAAAAATACTGGCTTATGAAATCAGAACCCGATGTTTATTCCATTGACCATCTTCAAAAAGACAAAACCACTTGGTGGGAAGGCGTTCGCAACTACCAAGCCCGAAACTTTATGATGAACCAGATGTCCATTGGGGATCTTGTGCTTTTTTATCACTCCAATGCAGAGCCCCCTGGAATTGCTGGTGTGGCAGTGGTCAGCAAAAGTGCAGAACCTGACAAAGCTCAATTCGATAAAAAATCTGATTTCTATGACCCAAAGGCCAAACCTGAAAAGCCGATTTGGTTCTGTGTTCAAGTCCAATTCAAAAGCAAATTCAAAAATTTACTTTCACTGCATGATCTTAGAAATGAAAAAGGTCTGCAAAAAATGTCCCTTATGCAAAAAGGACAACGCTTAAGTGTTCAGCCTGTGACCGAGTCTGAATTCAACACTGTCATTGGTTTATCAAAAACATAACCTCTTTAAAAAAATAAAACTGCTCGCTTTGTGCGGAAAGGAATATCTTGAACATCGAAAAAAAATCATTCCTTTCTGCATTTTCACCGGAACATCCGGCGCTGTTTTTAGCACCTATGGAAGGCGTCACAGATTACCCTTTTCGAAAATTGATCACACAATTTCAGCCCTTTGACTTTTGTGTGACCGAATTTTTAAGAGTCACAAAGACTCTACATCCCTACAAAGTTATTTTGCGTCATATGCCTGAACTCGAAACAAACTCCAGAACGCTGTCAGGAACTCCAGTGATTTTGCAACTTCTTGGCGGACAAGCTGATCCCCTGGCATGGAATGCCACACGAGCTGATGAAATGGGGGCCTTTGGAATTGATTTGAACTTTGGCTGTCCAGCAAAATTGGTCAATCGCCACGATGGCGGGGCCAGTCTATTAAAAGAACCCCAAAGAATTTATGATATCGTCAAAAAAGTTCGCGAAAGTGTTTCTAAAGACAAACCCGTATCTGCAAAAATTCGCCTGGGCTTTTCAAATACAGATTTGCTTTTTGAAAATGCCAAGGCCGCTGAAGAGGCCGGGGCCTCTTGGCTTACAGTTCACTGCCGCACCAAAGAGCAGGGCTACCGACCACCCGCTCACTGGCAGTATATTCCCGAGCTTAGAAAGAAAATATCTATTCCAATTATCACCAATGGGGATTTATTTAATATTGATGATTTCGAGAAGTGCCACACAATGACCCATTCTACGGCCTATATGCTTGGCCGTGGAGTTCTTCGCAATCCCCATCTGATTTCAGAAATTCGAAAATACAAATCAAATTCAAGCAAGACTGTAAATAGCAACGAGGCAATGACTTCGCACAGCCCAGATCAAAAATGGATCAGTATTCAATTGCAGATGGAACATTTTTTTAATCTCTCTGAATCCCAGATTAACTCTGCCTTTGCGGCTGCCAGAACTAAACAATGGCTTAAGTTCTTGATGCAAGAGTGGCCACCCGCAAGTCTTATGTTTCAGAAGTTAAAGACTTACCGCGGGGATGAGTTCCGTCATGAAATGAATGAATTCATACGTCAAAATACAATTTCTGGAAAAAATATCGACAATAGACAGACACAGCACTAGATTGATTTTATGGCAAAAATAAAGATGTATAAAAAAAATCCCTGCCCCTATTGCGATCGAGCCATCAATTTATTGAATGATAAAAAATTGCAATACGAAATCATTGACCTGACCGGTAAACCAGACGAAATCGAGCGCATTAAAAACGAGACCGGTTGGCGTACAGTTCCCATCATTTTAATTAATGATAAGTTGATTGGTGGATACACCGATTTAAAAGCCTTGGATGAATCTGGAGAGTTAGACCTTCTGGTGAAGGACTAAGCTTGAACAGTTTTTTTTGTTGGCCAAAGTAGTTCATCAAAAATATAGTGCGAAAACTGCGGCATTAAATAAATAGCCAATCCAAGAATACCCCAATAGTCTGTTTCAAATAAGTAATTCTTTGAAACGTCAAAAACGTAGTTTTCACAGTACGTTTCATACAATCCAAATAAAAATGTAATTCCAAAAAGAAAAATGATTGTTTTTTTATAACTGACTGGCTTTCGAATGGGATTCGTTGAAATCCTTTTTGCCATTAAACCACTGTACGCAAGACTGTGACTGATCAGTAATGGGGCCACCGCAAATTCAAAACTTGTGGCAAGCATAAAGCAAAATCCATACTGAAAAAATACCGTCAACAGAATCAATACGCGACCAATTTCTACATTTCGAGTGTCACGGTATTTTCTAATTTCAAGACCAATCCAAAATAAAATACTAAATAGATATACCGCCACCAGCAAAGACGAAAAGACATTCCACGAAAAAAATGGTAGCTGTTCATTGGCATAAAAAGTACGAAAGGCACTTTCACGGAAATGGAAAATAATTATTGGCAAAATTGTCAGCAGATAAAAACAACATTTAATCCAAAAAGAAAACTGAATGCCGTCATTTTTATCATGATCATTTTCATGGCCCTTTTCATTCATCAGGTGAATTTTATACCATTGTCTCCATTGATGGATAATCTCGGCATAGACCACAAAAATCCAAAGATAATCAAATTGTAAATATATAATTAATATAAAAAAAATAAATAGTATCGGTGGCACAAACAAATACCATTTTTTGTTTTTAACCCACTCTTTCGAACTGAAGTAGGTCAAAAAAAATGTTGTGTAGGTGTGTCCAGACCCAAGGACACCAGCGATCAAAAACATATAAACAGCCAATGCAAAACCATGGGGCTTAAAAAAATAAGGCAGCAAAACTGCAAATAAAGTTGGAAATACAAAAAATAGAAAATCTTTTTTAAAACTTTCAAGTATCCAATGCTGTGATCTCATTGCCTTAATGATGTCTTAGCCCGCATGGGTTGTTCAACTAAAAAGAATTCCGTCACTGAACGGCGCAATTGATCCAAATCCTGGGCTAAACTTGAAATCCCAATTAAAGAATGACCAAAAAGCAACCACACATGGGTGGTACGAATATAAAAACGAATTTTTCGTAGTGCCAAGGATGGTGGAAATGCTTCCTCGCAATAATCAACTAATTGTAACAAAGCACGACCGTACTCTGCCCCCTCTTCTTCTGGAGTCCGCGGAGCCTTTCCAACTCGACCTTCAGGATTCGACAGTCCAAGATCCTCTGCAATTTGCCACATCATCCAGGGTCTTGCAGCCAAGGCTCGGCCTGACATGACCAAGTCACAGTCTGTTTCATCAATCATTTGATAAACATCTTCAGCTGTCTGAATATCACCATTTCCAATGACTGGACCGGAAATAGTTTGTTTAAGCCATTTAATCTGAGCCCAGTCCGCCTGTCCTCGCCGTTTTTGCTCTGCAGTTCGCGGATGAAGACAAACCCATGAGGCCCCGGATTGTTTTAAGCCTTGAACAAACTTTGTTAGCTTTTCTAAACTTTCGTTGGAATTATCAACGGCCCTTAATTTGACAGAAACAGGTCCCTTGGACCATCGCGCCGCCATCTCTACAACTCTGGCGGCATAGTCGGAATCACCCATCAGTGATACACCATAGTTGTGCTTAAGAGCCTTCTGCACAGGGCATCCCATATTGATATCTATTCCTTCTGCGCCCCACTCGTCTTGCAAACGAATTATGCTTTCTTTAATAGGACGCTCTTCATTGCCAAGGATTTGTGGGATCAATTCTGTTTCACTGGAATGTCGCATGGTTTCTGGTGTCAGTCGAAGATCCTCAAAGGGAACTTTTCTTGAATTCAACATCTCTGTGGGCCAAATGGTTTTAGCCTCGGCTGGCATATAGGATTTCACCAATCGACGAAGTGCCACATGGCTTAGTCCCACCATGGGCGCCAAACAAAGTGGGAAATTCACTTGTCCGTTTAAAAAATCACGCTTTTTAAAATAGACTGGGCTTGTCGACATGGGATATGTGTATCAAACCAGACACTGTTTGAGGAGCGAATTCATGACTTCAAAGACTCCATCTCAAAAAACCATAGGCATCCTGGGGGGCGGTCAATTGGCCCGCATGATGATCCTTAAGGCCCATGAGCTCGGAATCACAGTCTTTGTTCTGAGCGAAAACAAATCAGATCCCGCCGCCCAGGTGACACAGAATTGGATGAAGGGAAATCCCCATTCGTCTGAAGACTTAAAAAAATTTATACAAACTGTAGATATTGTCACTTTCGAGAGCGAGTTCTACGATCCAAAAAAATTAACTCAGGCTGCCTCGGCCAATAACCAACTTCAGATCAAATCAAAAAACAGTTGCCAATTTTACCCTAGTCTCAAAAATTTAGGACTTCTTCAAGACAGGGCCTCTCAAAAACAAAGCCTTGAAGTGTTCAACCTTCCAACCGCTCGGTTTATGCTGATCAAAGACGAGACTTCATTTCGCGAAGCCTGTCATTACTTTAAACACAAACTGGTGCTGAAAAAAAGAATTGGCGGCTACGATGGATATGGAACTTTAATTATCAAAAGCAAACAGGACGAAGCTCAAATCTTAGAAAAGGTAAAACAGCTAGATTATTTCTTTATCGCAGAAGAATTTGTCCCTTTCAAAAAAGAACTTTCGATGATCTTTGCACGCACTGTATCCGGAGAAATGAGTCACTACCCTTTAATCGAAAGCCACCAAGAAGATTCAAAATGTGCCTGGGTCGTGGGCCCCGTACAACACTCGCAATCCAAAAATCTTATTTTGAAAATCAAAAAATATCTTAAAAAGATCGACTATGTCGGCGTCATTGCCTTCGAACTTTTCGATACCTCCAAAGGTTTACTTATCAATGAAGTCGCCCCTCGCGTCCACAACACCGGGCACTTTAGTTTAGATGCTACGAATATTGATCAATTCACTGCCCACTTGATGTGCCTATTGGATTTGCCAATTCCAGAAATTAAAATTCAAAATAAAGCCTTTTGTATGACTAATCTTGTGGGACGATCGAACAAAGATTTTGAAATCCCGACCACAACAATTGGTAAACTTCACTGGTATGGAAAAACACAAAATCGCCCTGGGCGAAAAATGGGACACATCAATTATATTGGTCAAAACCAAAAAGAACTTCTTCAACTGGCCCTGAAAGAAAGAAAAAGGATTCTTCGATGAAAAAGACTAAAGCCAAAGTTGCGATTATCATGGGAAGCCAAACGGATTATAAATTTATGGCTGATGCTGAAAAAATTCTTTTAAAGTTTAAAATCAAATCCCATGTCGAGGTGGTTTCTGCCCACAGAACACCTGACCGTATGTTTGAATTTGCAAAATCCGCCCGCTCTGATGGCTTTCAAGTGATTATCGCAGGCGCTGGCGGTGCAGCCCATCTTCCAGGAATGGTGGCCTCGCTGACAAGCCTACCTGTGATTGGGATCCCCATTGATGTCACGTCAATGAAAGGCTTGGATGCCCTACTGTCCATCGCGCAAATGCCAAAAGGAATTCCGGTGGCCACCGTTGCTGTGAATAATGCAGAAC
>DGYJ01000102.1:11172-14546 GCA_002396665.1 Bdellovibrionaceae bacterium UBA5009 | reverse complement strand
TGTGAATAATGCAGAAAATGCTGGTTTGTTGGCCTTACGAATATTAGCAAGTACAGATTTAAAGTTGGCAAAAGCCCTTGATCAATTTGCAAGTTCACAAAAATTAAAAATTAAAAAAATGAATCAAGAGATTAAAAAAAATCGAAGATCAATTCGATCTTAATGAGTTTTCAATTTGCGAAATTTGCTGATCCCAAGACTTAAATTTCGCTTTTAATCGAAGAGTCTTTACATACTCTTTCTGCACAAAATAAGAATTTTTTTGAAGCAATTCTAATACAGCAAGTGTTCGATCCGCCTCGGCCAATCGATAGCCCATCTGAGTTTTTGCCTTCAATATGGAAGTTTGAATATACTGCCCAGCCAGATCAAATGATGACTTTGTCACATTCAAAAATTGCTGACGAACATAGGCTTCGCGAAGAATGGATTCCACGGCGATTTCTTCCAATGTGAAGCTTGTCAGCAAATTAGAAAAATCAGTGGCCGTTTGTATCCACAGCTGAACTTGTTTTAATTTTTCTTCATTAGAAATAGGAGTACTTAAATACTGGATGTCATATTTTTGAAACTGCGCATAGGAGCGTTCGAAACGAAGGACAAGATCCTGATCATGGGAATGCTTTTGATTTTGCTGACGATCAAAAAGAGCATGAACATACTCATGGACCAGGGTCCAACGATCCGTAAGCTCTGAAACCAATATCACGGATTTGTTTTTTGCATTTCTTGAAGCTTTCCAATGTGGAATATATAAACCGACATTTTTAAGACCCGAGGGGTCCATGGCTTCCCATTTTTCTTGTAAAGCTGCACTGGCATAATCGATATTTTTAAACAAATCACAGTTTTGAATATTAACACTGGCCGGTCGGCGATTTCTGGAGGGAATTTTAAAAATATCGATATTTTGGGATCTGATCCATTGGATTGTTTGATCAGTGCTTAAGTTCAGAACTGTTTTTAATTTTGAATAATCGATTTTTTTTGCAAAATATGTCGAACGAATATCTTGAATATTTTGTGTTGCTGGATCTTGCACAGCAAGACTCTGAACTTCATTTGCACAAGTATTTTGTTCTAAAATTTGTGCTGAAACCATTCTTTGACGGTTTTGAAGACCTTGAAGGGGTTCATTTTTTTGGCATGAACTCAACCAAGTAGAAATTGCGATCAAGTAAAATATCATGGCCCGGAATTAGCACGGGCCCTAAAATGTGACAAAGTTTTGTACAGTTCTTGTAAAAATGTAAAACTAGATGCTTTGTTTTGTTTGATGTCGACTTTGTAAAAAGTTCAAAGCCCACTGGTAGGATGCAAAGATCGCTGTCGTATAGACAAAATCCCCGGCGATTTGATTTTTTAGAAATGGAAGAGCTGCTACATAGCACTCCATCAGCCCAGTAATATTTTTTGAATAAAAACTGCCTTCAAACCAAACTCCAAAATTAGAAACTAAGAAAAATACAAAGCTTGAAGAAAGAACAAGGACTGCATTTTTAAAAAGCACTGCTTTCCCAAAATACCCCTTAGTCAATTTGTCGCTTTCAGAAGCTTTAAGAGCGTCATCTGAACGAATCAAATAACCCATCCCAAGACTCATGATTAAAGGAATATAAACCCAGGCCATTAAATTATGAAAACCAAGGATTGAATCACTGATCAAAAGACTAAGCACGGCCACAACAAGTCCTAAATACTGACGTCGAAGCAAGTGTCCAGCAAACAAAGCCACAGCGCCAAGTGCGGTAAAGTTCCACGCATGTGGAATTAAACGGGAAAACACTGCAACCACTATCAAAAAGACTGTTATTAAAATTTCAGAGCTGATTTTTTTCATAGGTTGGACACTACCTGATTAATCTGTTTTGGACAAGATCTTGTACAACATTTGGATCTGCCAAAGTTGATGTATCCCCCAACTGATCAGGTAAATTTTCAGCGATTTTTCGTAAAATCCGCCGCATGATCTTGCCTGATCTGGTTTTGGGTAAACCCGGAGCCCATTGCAAAAGATCTGGCGTGGCGATGGGACCAATTTCTGCCCTGACCCATTGGATCAGTTCTTTTCTAAGCTCATCGGTGGGCTGAACGCCGACGTTCAGGGTCACATAAACATATATTCCCTGACCTTTAATATCGTGGGGATAACCAACAACAGCCGCTTCGGCCACCGACTGATGGGCCACCAATGCACTTTCAATTTCTGCTGTTCCAAGGCGATGTCCGCTGACATTCAAAACATCATCGACTCGCCCCGTGATCCAATAATGCCCATCTGCATCCCGACGACATCCATCACCAGTAAAATAATATCCTTTGTAGGTCGAAAAATAAGTCTCTTCAAAACGTTTATGATCTTTATAAACTGTTCGCATTTGTCCTGGCCATGAATCTGTCAGCACTAGAACACCTTCGCAGGCCCCATGCAGTTCCTGCCCCTCGGCCGTCAGCACTTTGGGTTGCACTCCAAACAACGGCCAAGTCGCAGAACCCGGCTTAAGAGGAGTCACCTTTGGAATTGGTGAAATCAACATCCCACCCGTTTCAGTCTGCCACCAAGTGTCCACGATCTCGCAACGCCCATCGCCCACCACTTGTTCGTACCATCGCCAAGCTTCGGGATTAATGGGCTCACCCACTGTTCCTAATAATTTTAAACTTTGGCGAGATGTTTTTTTAACAGCGGCATCTCCTTCGCGCATCAATGCGCGCAAGGCTGTCGGTGCTGTATAGAAAATATTGACCTGATGTTTATCAATGACTTCCCAAAATCTAGAAACAGTTGGGTAGTTTGGGACACCTTCAAAAATGACAGAGGTCGCACCATTTGCTAAGGGACCGTAAACAATATAACTATGTCCCGTGACCCAACCCACATCGGCTGTGCACCAATAAATATCACCTTCTTGATAGTTAAAAACCAATTGATGAGTCATCGCCACATAAACAAGATATCCGCCTGTGGTGTGCAAAACCCCCTTGGGTTTATTTGTCGAACCCGAAGTGTAAAGCAAAAACATGGGATCTTCAGAATTCATTTTTTCGGGCTCACAAAAGGCAGGAACTGTTTTTGCTTCTTCATGATACCAAACATCGCGGCCCGGGACCCAATCTACTTTTCCAGATGTATGCTGAACGACAATGACTTTTTTAACCCGCGGTGTTTTATGCAAAGCCTGATCAATGTTTTTTTTCAAAGGAATTGTTTTACCACCACGACGACCTTCATCGGCCGTGATGACAAAATCTGATTCGCCATCTTGGATACGATCAACAATCGAATCCGGAGCAAAACCACCAAACACAACAGAGTGAATCGCACCAATACGAGTGCAGGCTAACATGGCATAGATAGTTTCTGGAATCATGGT
>DGYJ01000102.1:10794-11118 GCA_002396665.1 Bdellovibrionaceae bacterium UBA5009 | reverse complement strand
TAAACCCACCAAAGACCACAGAATGAATCGCGCCGATGCGAGTGCAGGCCAGCATCGCAAAAACAGATTCGGGAATCATCGGCATCGAGATCGTCACTCGATCGCCTTTTTTGATTCCCTGTTTTTTTAAAACATTGGCAAAACGATTCACCTCATCCGAAAGCATCTGATAGGTAATTTTTTTTGCAGGCTCCTGGGGTTGATCGGGCTCAAAAATATAGGCCACTTGCTGGGCCCTTTTCGGAAGATGACGATCAATACAATTGTAGGAAACATTCAGCTCACCACCTAAGTACCACTCGATGGAAACTGGCGAATGAAAAC
>DGYJ01000102.1:5436-10586 GCA_002396665.1 Bdellovibrionaceae bacterium UBA5009 | reverse complement strand
TTGACAGTGTGCCATTTTTTAAACCAGGTGATTCGCTCGGCCTGTTCGCCCCAGAACTGATCTGGATTTTGAATGGATCGTTGATATTCTGCTTTGTATTGGTCAAGGGTCATTGGGGATTTAATCATGTCTTATTCTAGACGCGCTTTTAAACAAAGCACAAGAAGCGGCGCTTTAGATGGAAGTTAACGGCTTAATACATTGTAAAAATGGATACTTTTTAAAGTCAGAATCTAAAGTGTAAAGCCTTTTCACACCATGTTGACGCAAACATATTGCTATCTTCGCATCGAAAATTTCATTTCCTCGAAGTCCTCGATTGTTTTTTTCAACTTCAATCAAACTCTTCCACCAGTCGATATCTTCATCTAAAATACGAATATCATAGGCCGCTAACAGTTCGCCTAATGTCGTCACAGCCTTTTCTAGCTCAATGGGCTTTTGGAACACCTTGGGATGGGTTAATAACCGAAGAACTTCGCCAATATTTGTCGAGGTTGTACAAAGCTCGTCTTCAATATTGCCAACCCCGTTAACGACTTCAACATGAAATCGTGAGCTTGAAACAATTAGACCAACAAGAATATTTGTATCAATTGCCGTCATCATCTAACTCCTGCATCCAATCTTTTCGATTTTTGATGTCAATTTTTTCAGGTCCAAGATCAATGGGTTTAAAGACTTTGACCTTCAGTTTTTTTTTCTGAAGCCAGACCTCTCTTCCTAAAGAAGCCCAATGACTAACAACTTCACTTAATGACAGTCCTGTCTTCATAGATTCTTTCTTGGCCTCTTCAAAGACCCTATCATCCAAAATTATACTGGTTTTCATTTTGACCGCCTTAATGTGAATATATATTCATATTATATAGAATACATATTCAAATTGCAAGCAAGTCTAAATATTTGTCTCATAATCAGACGCTTCTCCGGCCCTTAGGCCAATCCTGAATTGTCGACTTCGACGAACTATTGCTTGGGAATCATTGGCCATCTTATGCAATAAAAAAGCCCACGCAATTTGCGCGGGCTTTTTTTGGTTTTTCTATTTTACTTCGCTCTCTGCGAAAGCTTCGATTCGACAACTCCGTTTTTAATTAACATCCTTGTAGTCTGCATCAATCACATCATCGCCGTCTTTTTTATCAGCACCAGTGGATTCACCACCTGTGCCACCCGTTCCCGCTGCGCCCTCAGCACCTGGTTGGGCCGATTGTTTTTTATACAATTCGCTGGTCATGGCATGAGTGAAGGCTTGAAGTTTATCAAAAGCAGCTTTCAATTCTGCAGGGGCAGCCGTTTTGTTATCCAAAACCTTGCGGGCTTCTGCAGCAGCATCGTTGGCTTTTTTCACTTCAGCATCACCCAATTGGGCCGCTGAATCCTTGGCCATTTTTTCAGTCTGATAAATCAAATTGTCCAAGTTGTTTCGAGCAGACACAGCCTCGGCTTTTTCTTTATCTTCTTCGGCACGCATTTCAGCATCTTTAACTGCTTTTTTAATTTCTTCCTCTGTCAAACCACTTTGTGAAGTGATTTTGATTTGTTGGGATTTCCCTGAAGACATATCTTTTGCAGACACATTCAAGATCCCATTCGCATCCAAATCGAAAGTCACTTCAACCTGTGGCGTGCCACGAGGAGCTGGTGGAATACCTAGCAACTCGAAACGACCAAGGGTTTTATTATCCGCAGACATTTTACGCTCACCTTGCAAGACATGGATATCCACTGCTGGTTGGTTATCTGCCGCTGTTGAAAAGATTTGCGATTTTTTCGTTGGGATCGTTGTATTTCTTTCGATCAAAGTGGTCATAACACCACCCAAAGTTTCGATACCCAAAGACAATGGTGTCACATCCAACAACAAGACATCTTTCACATCACCAGCTAACACACCACCTTGAACCGCAGCACCAATGGCCACAACTTCATCTGGATTTACTGTTCTGTTCGGTTCTTTACCGAAGAAATCCTTCACTGCTTTTTGAATTGCTGGAACACGAGTCGATCCACCCACAAGAACAACTTCGTCAATTTCAGTTGTTTTAAGGCCCGCATCTTCAAGGGCTTTTTTGCAAGGCTCGATCGAACGCTTCACAAGGTCTTCAACCATTTGTTCGAATTTTGCGCGTGAAAGTTTAATTTGCAAATGCTTAGGACCAGATTGGTCAGCAGTGATGAATGGCAAATTGATTTCAGTCTCTTGTGAAGATGAAAGCTCGATTTTCGCTTTTTCCGCAGCTTCTTTTAAACGCTGCAAGGCCATTTTATCATTTTTAAGATCAACGCCCTGGTCTTTTTTAAATTCTGCGATCAACCATTCAAGGATACGGGTATCGAAGTTATCACCACCCAAGTGAGTATCCCCATTTGTCGAGCGAACCTCGACAACACCATCACCGACTTCAAGAATGGACACGTCAAATGTTCCGCCCCCGAAATCGTAGATCACGATTTTTTCGTTTTTCTTTTTATCAAGGCCGTAGGCCAAGGCAGCTGCAGTTGGTTCGTTGATGATACGTTTCACTTCAAGACCAGCAATACGACCAGCATCTTTTGTTGCTTGCCTTTGAGCATCGTTGAAGTAAGCAGGAACCGTAATAACGGCTTCTTTTACTTCTTCGCCCAAATAATCTTCGGCTACTTTTTTAAGTTTGGCCAAAACACCGGCGCCGATCTCTTCCGGAGAAATCATTTTGTCTTTAATTTTAAATGCACAGTCATTGCCTTTTTCGACAACATTGTAGGGCACAAGTTTAATTTCGTCAGAAACCTCAGAAAATCTGCGACCGATAAAACGTTTCGCAGAATAGATTGTGTTTTCAGGATTAGTAACAGCTTGACGCTTCGCAATCTGACCCACAAGGCGTTCACCGTCTTTTGTGTAGGCCACAACCGAAGGTGTGGTGCGCGAACCTTCTTCGTTCACTAGAACTTTAGGCTCTCCGCCCTCCATGATCGAAACACAGGAGTTTGTCGTCCCTAATTCGATACCGATGATTTTTCCCATTTTAAGACTCCTCTTTTTATTTTTTAAAACTGACAAAAAACAATTTTTTTAATTCCTTAACTACACTGACAATGTGGGGCGGATTTAAAATCCGTCAAGGCTTGCGCTTAAAAAAAGACCCTAAACCACTACTTGAGTCCTCGCCCTTTAACTGCTGGATCTGTTTAAGTAATTTCTCCTCGTCACCTGTGACTTTTTTAGGGAATTTCGCTTGCAATTCGAAGTAGATATCTCCGCGGCGTGACCCACGCAAACTTGGCAAACCTTGTCCTGAAAGCTTCAACGCATCCCCGGGCTGTGCACCTTTTGGGATCTGCACCTTGTGTTTTCCTGATAAAGTTTCGACCTCGACCTCGCCACCCAGAATCATTTTTACGTAGTCGACATTAAGACTTGCTGCTAAGTGATCACCATCACGCTCGAAGGATTCGTGATCTTTAACCCGAACTTCAACATAAAGATCGCCGGCGGGGCCACCTTTTAAACCACCCTCTCCTTCACCCGTCACACGAAGCCGTGTCCCGGTATCAACACCAGGCGGAATAGTGACCCTAATTTTTCTAGCCAAGGCGACACGGCCCGAACCCTTGCAGGGCTTGCATGGATTTTTGATGGATTGACCAGCTCCTTGGCAATTTGGACAGGTTGTCGCCATGGTGAAAAAACCTTGGCGCGCAATCACCTGACCCGAACCACCACAGGTTCCGCAGGTTTCAACTTTAGAGTTTTTGTCAGCACCGGTTCCACTGCAGTTTTTGCATGAGTCTTCGGTTTCAAATTCGATTTCTTTTTCAAGGCCGTTCAAGACATCTTTCAGATCGATCTCGGCCATGTAGCGAAGATCGGCCCCACGGCGGGGCCCCGAAGATCTGCGCGAACGCGACCCACCGCCGCCCATGCCACCACCGAAAAAGTCACCAAAGATATCCCCAAAGCTTGAAAAAATATCGTCCATATTTTGAAAACCCTGACCACCACCTTGCTGAAAAGCCTGGTGACCGAAGCGATCATATTTAGCTTTCTTTTCAGCATTACCTAAAATTTCATAGGCCGCAGCGGCTTCTTTGAATTTTTCTTCGGCCTCGGGGTTACCGGGGTTTTTATCGGGATGAAATTGCATCGCCAATTTGCGATAGGCTTTTTTGATTGTGTCCGCATCTGCACTGCGATCAACACCTAAAACTTCGTAGTAATCTCGAGGATTTGACATAGAAAGCTAATATGGTGGGTCTTTATTTGGAGTCAAGTTGAAGAGCACAATTTGCCTAGTTATTCAGCACGGGAGTCGATGGTTCTACGTAGCCGCTCGGCCGCTTCCTTCAGGTTCGGATCCTGGGAAATATCTTTGTAGACAGTTTCTGCTAAATCTTTTCGTCCCTCTTTGGTGTAAAGCCGACCGGCTAAAGCATAGAACCATGGAGGCCCACCATTTTGCGCAGCTCTTTGCATAAGATCTGCTGCTTTAGCGTAATTTTTTTCTTCTTCCATGGCGTGATAGGCAGCGCGATAGAGAATATTCACATCTTTTGGAAAATTAACAACAGACTTGTCAAACAACATCGAAGCACCTTGAATATCTGAAACTATAACAGAAAGCGCCAAAGGACCAACAGCATTCGGTATTCGAAAATGAGGACTTAGTTCGATAACCAAATTCAACATTTGAAACAACCAACCTTGGCCACGGCAGACATTTTCTGCAATCTTTTGCTCGCAAAAATCAAAGTCCTGAAGAGAACGAATCCATAACGTATCTGCGGTTTGCTCAGAAAATCCAAAGGTAAAATTCCTAAACGCAATAGGGTAAATTAAACTTTTTGGACTTGTTATAGTAGTTCGGCGTGTGAAGTACGAGTGGAATATAAAAATAACTCCACAAAAAAAAAGAGCCCACACTATTTTTGATTTGTAAAAATTCAACATAGTATAGGCTTTCAAAAAGAAGACGCCAATCAATTAGAAACTAAATACCTGAACTGATCTGAGTTAGTGTTTTATTCTGATTTATGGACCACTCATCATTCCCTGTACCGCCCTGCACACCCAAATTTGAAATGCCACGAGCTTGAAATGTTGGAGGAGTAAGTGTGTTATCAATGACAGCCGCCGCATTTATAGCCACCCATGGCGATGTCGG
>DGYJ01000102.1:0-5264 GCA_002396665.1 Bdellovibrionaceae bacterium UBA5009 | reverse complement strand
CACCCATGGCGATGTCGGATGCAATGTGCAAACACCAGTTGTAACACATCTTCCTAGCGCAGCAGTTTCATACAATGCAAAGTTATCAGCTCCAGCAAGCATTCCATTGGGAGTACTTCCTGTGGCTTGGGCAGCGCCGTCACCAGCAAAACCAACATTATATCTAATAGATCCTTCTGGAGTGTAATTCATTCCATCAAGGTTTGTTGTATACATTGTATACTCTGTGAACGTTGCCTTTTCAACAGCATACAAACTCGCCAAATTCGTTTTCACTTCACTTTGTCGCGATTTCAACATGTACTTGTTGACGTTTGGAACAGCGATCGCAGCCAGGATACCGATGATAGCAACAACCACCATCAATTCGACAAGCGAAAAGCCTTTGTTAGATGTTAATGAATTCTTCATTGTTTTTACGTTCATGGGGTTTCTCCTGTGATAAATTAATATCAATAAAAATGATTCGCCTCAGTCATAAATTCTACACAAGCCAAATTTCTTTACAAGTGATCTTTTATTTTACGTCTTATTTTGAAACTTTGGATTGCATTTTTCGAATTTTAAAAACGTTCTATTATGATACACTGTTTTAGTTTACATCACTTAATATCAACTTTGTAAAAATACAAAGCTAAGACCTAGGGCCAGAGCTAAGCGCTTTTTAGTATAGTGACTCTATCGCGGCCATTGCGTTTTGAATCATACAAAGCCGCATCTGCGCGCTTATAAAATTCACGCACATTATATTTATTAGGATTCCAATCCGATACACCAAAACTCATGGTCACTTTGATTTCTTTGTCGTCGAATGGAATAACTTCGCCACGGGCAATATTACCAATATATGTGGCTAATTTTTCTGCCTGCTCAACGGTTCTGCCTGGCATCAGAATGGCAAATTCTTCACCACCAACACGGGCCACCACATTGTCCTTGTTCTCTTTTTCGCCGGCCTCTTTGAGTATGCGCCCAACAACAGACAGCACGGCATCGCCACCCGCATGTCCGTAGGTATCATTTACCTTTTTAAAGAAGTCGATATCCATCAAAATCAAAGTCAGGGACTTATGCAAAGTGGTCATCTCGTCCATTTTTTCACGAAAATATCGGGCATTGAACAGCTTTGTCAGATCATCATAAATCGACAACTTCTCTAAAGCCATATTATCGATCACCATGGCCAACTGTTCAGAAAGAGTTAGAACCCTTTGATGATCAAAGGCCCTTGCCTTATCAATCGTTGGAATTGGAATGTAAATTTCAAACTTATTTTTTTGACTTGTGATAAAGGGAACCCCCACCAAACTGTATAAATTTGGATTCGGAGAATTCATTAAGCCAAGATCAGTCAAACCAGGTCGGCCAATTTGCCAGTACTCTTTAATCTGCTTAAACTCTTTAATTTTTTCAACCAACAAATCATAATTAGAACCCAGGGCCGATTGCCCCTTGTTCGCAATTTTAAAGATTTGATTTGCATCTTCTTTAATAAAGCCAACACTTAAGTTGTATTGCTCAAGCACATGCTTTAAAAACTCTTCCAAAATTTTTCGGGGCTCTTTCACTAGACGAATTTTTTGCAAAAGCTGAATTAAAGAATTCATCTCTTCAATTTTTTTATCCTTAAGGCCCATTTCGCGACGATACTTGCGCTGAAGTTCTTGCTCGACAGATAGATCACGCAATACAAAAACAAAATATTTTTTTTGATTTATAATCATCGGCGAAATCGAAAACTGCCCAGAACCATCTTCTATACTTTTAGTTTTAAAGCGAATCAACTTTGTGTTCGTGGCTTCCGTGTGATCGACAAAATCTTCCATATTTAAGGCTTCGCCTTCGATTTCATAGAATACCTTTGTCAAATTGGATTTGCCAATCATTCGGGTGGGCGATATCCCTGCCAACTCTGAAAAAGAATGATTACAATAAGTAATCAAACCATTTTCATCATAGACAACAACTGCATCGTAAACATGGTCAAAGAAATGGAAATCCAAAAAAGCTCTCCCCCGATGAGGGCCCAACTTATGCCAACATCAAATAGCCTATCGGAAATTTTGCGCCAAATAAGAGTCTTAAAAAATCGAACTGGACCTTGGACCTGTCCAGGCTAGAGTTTGTTGTGATTTAACATTTAAAAATGCAGATGGGTTAGCACTGACCGATGACAGACCAATGACTAACCAATCAAATCACCCTTCACGGCAATGACAGATGGCGCAGGCCCACCATTTTTAGGCCAGTTACCAATTGGACCTTGAACACTTAAAAACAAGGTCTTACCATCGGCTGAAAAACTGGGCCCAGTAAATTCGGCGCCCTTGGGCGAAGACATTTGGCGGAAGACTTTGCCTGCCTGGGGGCCAGACATTGGAACATAAAATAAAGAATTATTTCCGAATTCTGCATAGCTTCCCATATTCAAATCCTTATTCGAAATATCATTTGTAAACCAAAGATTTCCCTTCGAATCAAAAGCCAGATTATCAGGACAAATAAAACCATTTTCTTTGCCACCATTTAAAAAAGTTTCGGCCTTAAAATCCAAAGATAAAAAATCTTTATTTTTTTCTTCTATTTTTAAAATAGATCCGTGGGGGCGATTTTTCCCCTTATTCATTGTCAGTGCGATTAAAATCGAATTTGTTTGTGGATCAATTTCACAATCTTCTGGGCGATCCATTTCTGTGGCCCCAAGCATCTTAGCCGCATCCCGAGTCCGAATCAAAAGTTCTGTCATGTTTTTAAATTGACCTTTTAATTTTGGATTTTCCAAAGTCAGTGGCAACCATTTCCCAGACTCAATGTGAGCAACGTACAATGTCCCTTTTTCAAGACTGTCTTTATGATCTGAAATAAATTTATAAATATACTGATTTTCGGCGTCGTCACCCATGTAAACAACAACACGTCCATCTTTGGCACGAACACAGGTCGCCCCCTCATGGGAAAATCGCCCAAGAGAAGTCAATTTCTTTGCATCTCCAGTTTTTGGATTAACTTCGACCACCCAACCATAATGCTCTGGCGGATAATCGAAATGCTCGGACCAAGAACTATCATTTTTTGTCCACTCGTGACTTCGAATCCATTCGCCTTTTTCATTTTTAGTAAAATGAACTTCCCCGTAATAATCTTGAAAATTTTCTTCACAGGTTAAAATTGTTTTCCATGGCGTGACCCCACCCGCACAATTTGCCAAGGTTCCAATCGCGTTCATTGAACCCTGGATCGGAAGATCGCTGACAAATGGAATTTCTGTTTGCCCCGTGATGCGCCGATTGTACTTAGAGTTTTTGACAATTTGCCAACGACCATTTTTTTCTTGGATATGAACAAGACTTCCACCAATATTTTCTTGCTCAGTGAGCGCCTGTTCTTTGGTTTTCTTGCCACCTTTTTTGTAATCAAAACCACTGACTGCTCGCGGAGGTGTTGATTCATGATTGACCCACAATATCCCCTCAGAAGGTTTCTTTTCATCCAGAGGTATAAATGCTGTATAATCATTGTTAAATCCAAATTTTAAATTTTCATTTAAATCGTCTTTCCAGGAAACAACAACCTGGTAAGTAAGTCCTGGCGCTAACAAGACATCATCAACATCTGTTGCTTGAAGACTTTTTATTTCTTCGATGATGGATTCGTTTTTGTTAACGATAGCAGATGTTCTTTTTGATTTTTCATTCGAATTTGAATTCAATTTTGCAAAAGATTCTACGGCAAACACCTGGGCTGCGAGCCCCAAGCCTGCACTACGACCCATGAATTGAAGGAATTGACGACGTTGGAGATCAATTTTTTTATTGTTCATGGGGAATAGGCTAGCTCTAAAATCAAAGCCTTGTCTAGCCAAGTTGCATTCTAACAAAATCTTAACAGTTCGGCTGGACAAAATCAAAAAAATGTCCACAATAAAGAAAGGAACACAAGCTTTGTACAGCGCTGGAGTTTTTATTAAAATGTCGAATCAAAAAAATGACTCACCAAATTCTGGATCGCCCGGATCCCAGGGCGGAGTCCTTGTCGATGTCGAATCCCGTGTCGACAAACCAAAAATGTATGCGGTGATTCTGCTGAATGATGATTACACCCCAATGGATTTTGTCGTTCTAGTCATCAAACGCTTTTTTGGAAAAAGTGAAGAGGAAGCCATCAAAGTCATGTTGGATGTGCATCAAAAAGGTTCTGGAGTGGCTGGGATTTACCACCATGAATTAGCTGAAATGAAAGTGATGCAGGTCAATCAGTTTGCGCAAATGAGTCAGTACCCACTCAAAAGCACCTACGAAGAAACAACTTAAGTTCTCGAACACGTTTAAACAAGGAGAGCACCATGCTCACAAAAGAATTGGAACGAAAGTTTGCAGAAGCCACAGAAGATGCAAAAAAAAGAAAGCATGAGTTTGTCACCATGGAGCATCTGCTGTTGGCGCTTTCGTCTTCGCCCAAGGTGGTTGAAATTCTAGAAGCTTGTAAAGTGAATGTTCAAAAACTTCGTAAAAATCTGCAAAAAACTTTAAAAGATTTCCCCTTGATCGGCGAAGAACAACTGGAAGCCTACGGTGGCTTTGAACATTGGACCCCAGAATTTACACTGGCCAGTCATCGCTTGGTTCAAAGAGCAGCACTGCAAATTCGTAATGCTGGCAAAAATCAAATCAACGAAGGAACACTTTTAGTTTGTTTTTTCTACGAAACAGATTCCCCTGCAACCTATGCTTTACAAGAACAGGGCTTAACACAATTTGACCTGATTAATTTTATTTCCCATGGACTCAGCAAGGACGATGGCGAAAATAAAAGTCTAAGCCCTGCAGGAACTGATGAATCCGAGTCACCTCAGGAAGACAACAATCCACTGGATAGTTTTTGCACTAACCTTAATCAAAAAGCCATTGATGGCTTGATTGACCCCTTGATTGGTCGCGAAGACATTGTCGAAAGACTGCAGCAAGTTCTTCTTCGACGAACAAAGAATAATCCCCTATTGATCGGAGAACCCGGGGTTGGCAAAACAGCCTTGATTGAAGGCTTGGCCCAAAAAATAGTCAAAGGCGAAGTCGCAGAAGCTCTTAAAAACAAAATCATTTATGCCTTGGATTTAGGATCCATGTTGGCGGGGTCAAAATTTCGCGGTGATTTCGAAGGTCGTCTAAAAGGTGTTCTTAAAGAAATTAAAAAAAGAAAAAATATTATTTTGTTTATTGACGAAATTCATACCCTGGTTGGAGCAGGCGCCACAAGTGGTGGGTCCA
>DGYJ01000084.1:15525-20706 GCA_002396665.1 Bdellovibrionaceae bacterium UBA5009 | reverse complement strand
AATAGATTCGATTTTGAGGATGTTGATATCTCAATCCCTCTTTTTAAATGAGTCGCTCAAAGGCTAAACGGTGGCCAAAGGTTTGTGAATCATGCTAAAAGAATATATTTCAGTAACTATAAAATTCTCTACGTTCCATCTTTAAGCCAATTAGTGTATTCATCGTGATCTTTAAATGAATAGATAGTCGGGCCAGTTGCAGTTAAATCTAAACTTGACGTTTTTGCAATCGCGCGAACAAAGGATTCTGCCTCAAAAAAAATCTTTTTCAATCTTTCATTTTTTTCATTATCTGAAAGTTGACTATCATTTCGAAAAAACACACTAGCCCCCACATTTATACTGCACGTACTTTTTTTTGAGAAAAAGGCATCAATTCTATCTAAAAAACTCTGCTGCTTTGAAAATTTGAGTTGATAACTTGGCGAAGAGTCTTCCAACCAAAAAATATTTGCCTCTAAATCTTCATTGCGAATAGAATAGGGTAGAATAAATGCTTCGTGTGGACAGGATTTTAGTTCAAACCTTAATCCGTAATAATTTGAATGTCCACAGCTTGTTGCTGCTAAAAGAAACAAGGAAATCATTGCGAATAAGATTTTTAAAATTGGTGTTTTCATATTTTAGTGTTTTAATCATTTCATGAAAAAGTATATTTTTGTATTGTTTTTATTTTGTCTATTTGGCTGCCAAATCCCAACACCAAAATCTGATATTGCAGAGGATGTTGTTATGGTTCAGCCTATTGCGATGAATCCCAATCCAAAAATTTGTAAATTTAAAAAAACTGTTTTTGTAACGGATTTCATCAATGGTGATTTTCAAAAAATTTATAGTGATATATGCCATCATGCAACAGCATATAATGCAAATGCATTTCGAATTATACGAATGTGGGGACAAAGAAAGGACACAACTGTTGAACTTTACAAGTGCCCTGATGACTACTTAAATTCATACAAACAACTACATTTGTCGGCAAAATAAAACCTATCGAGATCCAGTTTCATAAAGACTTTCTTCTTTCGTATCAATGCTTAATAAGTGTATGATAGTAACGGTTTTGCCTATAAATATGTATCAGACGATATCAAATCAGCGTCGATGTATGATGTGAATTCAAGGTCAGCAGGTAGAAATCGTCTAATTGCTGATATGCTGATTGGTCAGATAAAAAAAGATTTGGCTCAAATTAAATAAATTTGGTAATAAATTCATATTTTCTAGTTGTTAAAAAATGAGAAAGTTCGGTCCCCATGATTCCTAGAAATTCTAAATTTGAGCATTTGGTCCAGGATCATTTAGTAAAACGAGGAAGGTAATCTATTTTATTGGATATGCTTTAATAATTATCCCTGTCCTATTCTTGTTGCTGACGGGATGCTCGACATCTTTCATCAATGAAAGTCAAAAAAATCCCGCATATAATGAAAAAGTAAAAGGTGTCTACAGGGAAGAGCCCGAAAGTCAGTTATTTCAAAAAAACTTTGAATCTAAGAATCGTCAGCTAATTGAAAGCCAATTGATCTTTAAACCTGTCTTTGAAGAAGAGCTTATTGAAGAGGATTGCTTTAATCCATTCACAGATGGCGCTTCGGAGCTGGTAGTGTATTTGTTAACGGGTAGCCAGGAGGGATGCCATCGGTATTATAAACAAATACTTTCCATCGAATTGAAATGCGGTAGTGAAAATGAATTTGATCTTCATATTCCATTGAAGATGAAAAATATATATTGGAGTTACGAAGAAAAAAAAGGCTTTTTTCAAACCGATGGCAAAGGGCAAGTGCGCATTGTTTTTATGAGCCTAGTTGCAAAAGTTAATTTTCTAAAGAAGTTAAAATTTTATCTAGATAAAGAAATGCAAGTGACGATTGCAACAAGCCCTACAATATTTATTCCAAAGGAAAAATGTTTAAGATAATCTATTTATTTCACCCTCAAAGCTTCTTCAATTTTACTTGTGATGTTTTCGCTTGTTGGTTTTGTTGTTGAAATCCAGCGGTCGATCACGCGGCCATCGCGGCCCACTAAAAATTTTTCAAAATTCCAACCGACCTCTTTAAATAGGACTCCGCTTTTTGAGTTCACTAAAAATTCATACACAGGCTGTTTGTCGGCGCCGCGGACTGGGGCTTTTTCCACCATGGGAAAAGAAATTTTATAATTTTCCTTGGACCATTTTTCGATTTTTTCTGTGGAAGCTTCCGGGTCTTGTTTAAAGTCATTGGACGGGAAGGCTAGAACCACAAAACCTTGATCTTTGTATTTTTGGTAAATGGTCTCAAGATCTGCAAACTGGGGTGTAAAGCCACATTTCGAGGCCGTATTCACCACCAGGACAACCATATTTTTAAATTTCGAAAGGGGAAGGGCTTCCCCGTGGGCGTCCTTCACTTGATAGTCAAAAAAGCTTTTTTGGCCTGATTTTTCAGCAGCAACAGAAAAATTTGCAGTAAAATAGAGTAGACCGATGACCGTGGGAATAGAGTAGGCAAGTTTTAAAAGTTTCATACCGACAGTATCCAGTTATTTATGCTGAAAATGCTAGCAGCATTCGTCTTTTTGCAAAAGATCAATAACTCGTTGCATAAGCCACAGACCGCAATGGGCTTTCGCGGTAATACTTTCTCATCTGGAGAATTCATGACCAATTCCTCTCAGTACCAAAAAGCTGGAGTAAACGTTGAGGCCGGTGACGCCTTGGTGGATTGGCTGCAAAAAGATCAAAAAAAATCTATCTTTCAAGATCGTATTGTTTCTGGCATTGGTGGCTTTGCATCTTTGTTTAATATGCAATTTCCAGAAATCAAAAAGCCCTGTCTTGTGACTTGCACCGACGGCGTCGGTACAAAAGTCAAATTGGCTTCGAAGTATTCCAGATACGAAGGCATTGGTCAGGATCTTGTCGCCATGTGTGTGAACGACTTGATTTGCACAGGTGGAATACCCCTGATGTTTTTAGATTATTATGCTGTCGGTAAATTAGATTTACAAAATGCCCAAGCCTTTTTGGCCAGTGTTAAAAAAGCTTGTGAAGATTCTGAGTGCGCCTTGGTCGGTGGTGAAACAGCAGAAATGCCTGGGGTTTATAATCCGCCAGATTTTGATTGTGCAGGTTTTGCTGTAGGCATTGTGGACCAAGACAAAGCCCTTGGTCCGCAGAACGTGCAGGTCGGTGATGTTTTAATTGCCGTCGAAAGTTCGGGTCTGCATAGCAATGGGTATTCTTTGTACAGAAAACTTTTTGAAAAAGACGAGTCCCAATTTCTAGATCAACTTTTAGTGCCTACGCATCTTTATGTGAAAATGATGAAAAGTGTGATGAAAAAAATCAATGTCCATGCAGCGGCCCACATCACGGGCGGGGGACTTGATAATTTACCACGAGTGATGCCGCAGAATACGGTGGCAGAATTATCACCATGGGAATTTCCAAAAATCTTCAAAGAAGTTCAGCGCCGGGCTGAAATGTCTGATCTTGAAATGATGCAGACGACGAATTGTGGAATTGGTTTTGTGCTTTTTGTATCGCCTAAAGATGTTTCTGAAACCCTTGGGCTTATTGAGCATGCTGGTTTCAAGGCATGGAATTGGGGAGTCATTCAGAATTCCCCGAAGCTGGGGACAGATCCAATGCAGCCCAAAGAGCAAGAGCCCAGCTGGAAGTTAAAAGCAGGCGGGTCGCGATGATGACAACGACTCCTTTGCGAAATGAAAAATGGGCAGTATTCATTTCTGGAAGAGGGTCGAATCTGCAAGCGATACTGGATCTTGGAATTTCAAAAAAAATTGCCCTTGTTCTTTCAGATAAAGACTCTGCAGAGGGTTTGTTGAAATCCAAAAGATTTGGTTTACCGACAATGACTTTGCAAAAGCCTTTAGACTGGAATCAGATCCATACCGATTTGCTAAGCCGTGGGATTACGAAAATTTTTCTTTTGGGTTTTATGCGAATTATTCCTGGTGGGTTTCTAAATCAATGGCAAGGGCAAATATTTAATATTCACCCATCAATATTACCTCACTATCCAGGCAAAGACTCCTTTCAGCGTAGTTTTGCCGAAGGCGCTGATGTTGGGGCAACTTTACATCATGTCATCGAGGAAGTGGATATGGGGCAAAAAATTTTTCAAAAAATCGCAGTTCATTCAACACAAATTCAAAACCAAAGTATTTCTGTTGATAAGGCCCAATTGGCTTTAAGTTTTACTGAGCATCGACTAGTTAAAGAGGGATTTCAATGTCTTTAGAAAATCAATTTGATGTCATTGTCGTAGGTCGTTTTTTGCAAGGTTCTTGGATTTCTGCAGAACTTCAGAAGAAAAATTTTAATGTCATGCTTATTGATCTTTCTAGTCATCTTGGCGCTTGGACTCCGGAAGATATAGAAGGGCCCTTTGGATTTTTTAAAACAGATATTCTAAAGCAAAGCTATTTAGAAAAACGAAATAATGAAGAGGCCGACCACGAGGTCGAAAATGGATTTACAATTTGGCGTCCCACTGGACCACTTGAGTTTAAAGGGCCATTGTCTAATTTTTATTTTCAAAAAATGGGCTTTGACCAAAAGTCTGGCGAATCGTTTTCAAAAACTCAACGTGTAGAAAAAATTGCGCCCGAAGAGTATGTTCAAAATTTTGATAAATACTGGCCACTTTCCTTGTCGCAACACTTGGCTTCGACCAGGTTTATGAGTTTGCAGCAATCCTTCGAGGCTGGCCAAGGGCTTCCATTTCAATCGTCTTTTTTTATTCGTTGGCCTTCTCGAAATACAACTGAAAAATCTATGCAATGGCTTAAAACATTAAAAGTCCGTACAACGACAACAACGAATGTGATCGACTTGTCCCACGGTCCTAAGGGCACGATTCAAGGACTTGAACTTAAAGGTGAATTGTCAGGACTTGTTCGTTGCGAAAATATAATTTGGTGCTTAACAAGCGAAGAAACATATTTTTATAACTCATTGCTTGGCCAAGAAATTTTTCCTCGTGGATCTTTGGAGAGCCAGTGGTCGTGGATGCGCTACCGTTTGAAGTACGAAAACAATGAAAGAATGAAGTCTTTACCTTTGCATTTTTGCACTGTTGAAAATGAAAATCTTTCGATGACCCACGACAATATGATCCTGTGGCAAAAAACCGCTTCTAACGAACTGATCGATGCATGGGTGCGTTT
>DGYJ01000084.1:13410-15427 GCA_002396665.1 Bdellovibrionaceae bacterium UBA5009 | reverse complement strand
CATGGGTGCGTTTACCGACTGTCCAAAGGTTTAATAAAACCTATTTGGCAAATTATGGTGATAAAATTAAAATCAATTTGCAAAATAGAGTGCAAAACTCTGCCATCGAGGTCCATAGTTTCCCACAAGAGTATTATTATACTTATCATCAGATGGGCCCTTCGCAGCACCCAATTTATTCCTTTGTCGAGTCCTCCAGCAAAAGGCGACGAAGTGTATTTAAGAATCTTTCGTTATTTTCAAACGAAACCGTCGACATTTATAGCGATGAAGTTCTGCAGTTAGCACAGCAAGAAATTATTGATCAGTACATTCGTGAGCGTGAAATTAAAGAGTCTAAGAAAAGAAAGGATCAGCAGCCGTGATAGAGCGATACACCAGGCCAGAGATGGGTGTTCTTTGGGATTTAGAACACAGATTCAGTAAAATGTTAGAAGTCGAGGTGGCCGTGGCATTAACACAGGCACAGATGGGTCTTATCCCCCGCGCAGCCGCGAAGTCCATTCAATCCAAGGGCCGCTTTAGTGTCCGACGGATCAATGAAATCGAAAAGCAAACAAAGCATGATGTGATCGCCTTTGTCAGCAGTGTCGCAGAAAATGTTGGGACCCATGGTAAGTTTGTCCACTACGGACTGACCAGTTCAGATGTTTTAGATACGGCTTTCAGTTTACAAGTTGTTGAAGCTGGCGCTGTTCTTTTAAAATCCATCGAACGACTTGAAAAATCTTTGAAAATAATTATACGAGCCGAGTCTGAAACATTATGTGCCGGTCGAACCCATGGCATGTTTGCCGAACCCACAACTTTTGGTCTTAAGATGGCTGGATTTCTTGAAGAGTTGAAGCGAAATAAAAGTCGAGTTCTTTCAGCCATCGAACAAATGAAAATTTGCAAACTCAGTGGTGCGGTTGGGACTTACTCGAGCCAAGATCCCATGGTCGAGATGAAGGTTGCAAAACGTTTAGGATTAAAGATTGAAAATGTTGCCACACAAGTTATCCCACGGGATCGCCATGCCGAGATGATCACGGCCCTTGCATTTATGGGAAGTGGACTTGAGCGTCTATCCGTTGAATTAAGACATTTGCAAAGAAGCGAAGTGGCCGAGGTCACAGAAGGTTTTAGCAAAGGGCAAAAGGGATCTTCGGCCATGCCCCATAAAAAAAATCCCATCAGTGCAGAAAATATCACAGGTGCGGCAAGGCTTTTAAGGGGCTACGCTTTTTCAAGCTTTGAAAATATCGCCCTTTGGCATGAAAGGGATATCAGTCATTCCTCTGTCGAGCGGGTGGTTTTTCCCGATGCCTTTATTTTATGCGATTATGCTGTCCATCGCATGAGTTTGCTTTTGGATGGATTGATTGTGAATCGTAAACGCATGCTTGAAAATATCGAACAATCCCAAGGGCAACTTTTTAGTTCCCATGTTCTACTTGAGCTTGTGCAAAAAGGCTGGAGCCGCGAAGAAGCCTATGCCCATGTGCAAAGACTTTGTCACTCTTTAGGCAAAGGGGATCATCTTCGTAAAAAAATTCTTGAAGATGAAATTTTGAAAAAAGTATTTAAGCCAAAAAATTTAGACGATATTTTTAGCGGCAAAAAACATAAAAAAGCCATCAAAACAATTATCAAGAGGGTTCTATGAAGCCAGGTGATATGATTTATGAAGGAAAAGCCAAAAGGGTTTACTCTTTGCCTGCGGATGCAGATAAAGTTTTTCTTGAATTCAAAGACAGTCTGACGGCCTTCAATGCCTTAAAAAAAGGTTCCTTTGAACAAAAGGGCAGTATCAATCGGGACATTGCCGCCTTGATCTTTGAGTATCTTTCGAAGCGCGGGGTTCCCAGCCATTATTTTAAATCTGAAGGTGCTGATGGAATGATTGTGCAAAAAGTAACAATTATTCCCTTTGAAGTTGTTGTTCGCAATGTTCTTGCGGGATCGACAGCTAAAAAATTAGGAATTCAAGAGGGCAAAGTTTTAAAAAAGCCACTGGTTGAATTTTATTTTAAAA
>DGYJ01000084.1:783-13262 GCA_002396665.1 Bdellovibrionaceae bacterium UBA5009 | reverse complement strand
CAAAGGGGTCGGCCAGCTCATCATTTTTAAAATAAAATTCAACCAGTGAATTTTATTTTAAAAATGATGAGCTGGCCGACCCCTTTGTATCTGATGACCAAATTTTGATGATGGAGCTTGCGACGAGTGATCAAATTCAGAAAATGAAAAGCCTCGCTTTGTCTATTAATCAGCATTTGCGTGAACTGTTTCAAACGGTGCAGATTGATTTGATCGACTTCAAAATCGAATTCGGTGTGAACAGCAAAAATGAAATGATTTTGGCTGACGAGATCACGCCAGATTGTTGTCGGTTGTGGGATCAGAAAACCCAAGAAAAATTGGACAAAGACCGCTTCCGTCGCGATCTTGGTTCAGTCCGTGAAAGTTATGTGGAAGTTTTGAATCGTTTAAAAAGTGTGAAGGCTTAAATTATTTAACAAACGAATGAACCTATGACATTGGAGACTATATGAAATGGGGAATACGAATTATGCCAAGGGAAGTTTTACTAGATTCACAGGGCCGTGCGGTCGAAGGTCTATTAAAACAAAATCATTTTCAACTGTCGACTTGCCGAGTGGGTCGCTATATCGAGCTCGATCTTCAAGAGACCACAGAAGAAAATGCAAAAATTGAAATTAAAAAAATGTTGGATTTTGCTTTATACAATCCTTTGATTGAAACCTACACCATCGAAAGATTGAATTTATGAAAATAGGAATCACACGTTTTCCTGGAACGAATTGTGATTACGATGTTGAAAAAATGGTTCAGCACTTTTCACATACGCCAGTTTGGCTGTGGCATCAGGATAAATTTGATATTCAATCTGTCGATGCAGTCATCATTCCTGGTGGGTTTAGCTATGGGGATTATCTTCGTTGCGGGGCTTTGGCTTCGCGCAGTCCCGTGATGTCTTCAGTCCGCGAGTTTGCAGAAAAAGGAAAGCCTGTTCTTGGAATTTGCAATGGCTTTCAAATTCTTTGTGAAAGTGGATTGTTGCCTGGGGCATTGACTAGAAACGAAGGTTTAAAATTTATTGATGATTGGTCATCTTTGGAAGTGGACAATCCAAATTCTTTTTTTGGTTCTCGATTGCAAAAAGGCCAGACATTGAATTTGCCCATTGCCCATGGTGAAGGACGCTATTGGATCCCTGCCGAGGGTCTAAAAAAATTGCATGATCATCAACAAATTTGGCTGAAGTACAAAAAAAATCCAAATGGCTCCATGAACGATATTGCCGGTGTTATGAATGAAAAGAAAAATGTTGTTGGATTAATGCCCCATCCAGAACGGGCTTTGGCTTTGTGGATGGGTGGTCAAGATGGGATGGAGTTTTTATGAAAACAGAAAAAACACTAAGTCCTGAATTGCAAAAAAAATGTCAGCGCTACAGAATTTCTTCATCAGAGTATCATAAGATTTCAGATTTGCTGGGTCACGAACCGCAGGGAATCGAGTGGGCATTGTTTTCTGCATTGTGGAGTGAACACTGCAGTTATAAATCATCTAAAATTCATCTGCGAAAGTTTGCCTATAAGAATTTATCTGTTCTTGAAAGTGAAGGCGAGAACGCCGGAGTGGTGGACCTTGGCTTCGGAGAGAAAATTGCCTTTAAAATGGAAAGTCATAATCATCCAAGCTTCATCGAGCCTTTTCAAGGGGCGGCCACAGGAGTTGGTGGAATATTGCGTGATATTTTTACCATGGGTGCAAGACCCATTGCCTTAGCTGATTACCTTTGCTTCGGGGATATCGAGGCCCCAAGAATGAAAAGCTTAGTTCAAGGCGTGGTTTCTGGGATATCCAGTTATGGAAATTGTGTTGGTGTGCCGACAGTTACAGGTCAAACGGTTTTTCATTCCAGTTACAATAATAATATTTTGGTCAATGCCATGGCGGTGGGCCTTATCACCGAAGATATGAAGATGGCAAGATCCAAGGCCTCAGGTGTTGGCAATTGGGTGGTCTATGTCGGGGCAAGAACTGGTAAGGACGGAGTCCATGGGGCCAGCATGGCCAGTGAATCCTTCGATAGTAACAACGAAGCGAAGAAACCCAATGTTCAAATCGGGGATCCATTTTTTGAAAAGCTATTGATTGAATCCTGTCTAGAAATTTTGGATCAAGATTTGGTTGTGGCCATGCAGGATATGGGGGCTGCGGGTTTAACCAGTTCAAGTTTCGAAATGGCCTCTAAGGGTCAGGTGGGAATTACTTTGCACTTGGATCAAGTTCCCATGCGGGATTCAACGATGACTCCTGAAGAAATTCTACTTTCCGAGAGCCAAGAGCGAATGTTATTGATTTGCAAACCTGAAAATTTCGACAAAATTCAAAAAGTATTTGCGAAGTGGGATTTGGAAGCTCAAAAAGTTGGCGAAGTGAAGTCAGAGCGGACCGTGGATATTTTTTGGAAAAATGAAAAATTAGTTTCCATTGACCCCGATTTGTTGGTGGAAAATGCTCCACGCTATGATCGTGAATTTCAAAAATGGAATTCGCCGAATAAAACGAATTTAAAAGCTTCAACTTTGTCGGATCTGTCTAAAAATCATCCCTTGGATTTTATCACAAAAGCCCCGCAATCCATGAACTTTTGTTCGCGCGAATGGATTTATAAACAATACGATCAAAGAGTAGGTGCGAGAACTTGTAAAGATGCAAAAAGTTCTGTGGCCTTTCTGCAGTTGCCATCGAATCGCGGATTGTCGATCACCTTGGGATGCCGTCCTTCGGTTATGCGAATGGACGCATTTATTGGCGGTCAGGATTCAGTATTTTTTCCTGCCTTGCAGATGGCCGTCAAAGGGGCCCAGGCTGTGGCTGTCACAGACTGCTTAAACTTTGGAAATCCTGAAAAAATCAATATTATGTCTGAATTCGTGGCCAGTGTCGAAGGCATCGCCGAAGCCGCAAAGGCCATCGATGCCCCAGTGATTTCGGGAAATGTTAGTTTTTACAATGAAACACAAAATCAAAATATCACATCGACCCCGGCGACGGGTGTAGTGGGGCTTCGTAAAGATTTAGAAAATATTCCTGCGGATCAATTCACTACCCAAGGGCAAGTGGTCTACTGGTTGCGGGCCCCTTGGGTCATTGGACTGCATTCCGAACTTTTGACTGAAAATAAGCAAATGAATATTGAAGCGAAACCCCACTTTGAAGGCCGATTGGATTCTGAAGTCGTCGCCGCCTGGATTCGTGATCTGAGTTTATTTGTTAATGAAAACGACATTGCCGTTTCTAAAGTTGTTGGTGATGGGGGATTGTTTGAAAGTCTTCGCCGGATGAGTCTTGGAGATTTTGGTTTCCATGGCCATCAGAAATTTTTTGAAACCGTGAACTTTGAAAAAATTTATTCTGAAACTTTTTATGAAGTGATTCTTGCGGTGGATATTTCGAAGCAATTTGATTTTCAAAAAAGTATCGAAGAGTTTTGTCAGCGCCATCAATCCCAGGTTTATGAAATTGGTTGGGCCCAAGAGGGAAAATTCGAAATTCCAGGGCTGATGGAAGTTAAAACAGAAGAGCTTATCGAGAGACATCAAAAGGGCTGGGGTGTGCTATGAGATCCTGGAAAGACGAGTGCGGGGTCTTTGGAATTTGGGGGCATCCTGACAGTTCAAGATTAACTTATCTGGGACTGTACGCCATGCAACACCGTGGGCAAGAGTCTGCAGGAATCGTTTCCCTTGAAAATGGAAAGCATATTCATCACAAGGGATTGGGTCTTGTGGGTGATGTTTTTAAAGATTCGGATTTGAAACGTTTAGCGGGTGAAGTGTCCATTGGGCATGTTCGCTATTCGACGACGGGGCAAAATTTATTAACAAATGCTCAGCCATTAACTGCGGATTTGTTTAACGGCCCCGTGGCCGTGGCCCACAATGGAAACATCGTCAACAATCAAATTTTAAGAAATGAACTTAAGCAGGCGGGGTCGATTTTTCAAGGGACCAATGACACAGAAATTATTTTACATTTGCTCTCGAAACACAGATCCAATGATTTGATCGAAGCCGTGAAGGATTCTGTCCAGCGGCTTGAGGGGGCCTTTAGCTTGGTCATCCTTTCCCACAATAAGCTTGTGGCCATTCGTGATCCCCATGGGTTTCGTCCCTTGGTGCTAGGGCAAAAGCTGACTGATGATGGTCGAAAATCCTGGGTGGTGGCCTCTGAAACCTGTGCCTTTGATTTGATTGGAGCAGATTACATTCGCGAAATTCAACCCGGTGAAATTTTTTGGGTGGATGAACAGGGCGAGCATTCGCAAATTTTTGCCCAGTCGGCGAAAACTTCCCACTGCGTTTTTGAACATATCTATTTTTCGCGCCCAGATAGCTTGGTCTTTGGTCTAAGTGTTTACGAGTCGCGCAAAAGATTGGGAGCAGAGCTTGCAAAAGAAACCGCGGTCGATGCAGACATTGTTATTCCTGTTCCAGACAGCGGAGTGCCTGCGGCCATGGGTTATGCTCAACAAAGTGGGATACCATTTGAGCTTGGGATTATTCGAAATCACTATGTGGGTCGAACATTTATTCAGCCTCAGCAAAACATCAGAGACTTCGGAGTTAAGATTAAATTAAATCCGCAAAGTGCTGTTTTGAAAGGGAAAAAGGTCATCGTTATTGATGATTCTTTGGTGCGTGGAACCACCAGCCGAAACCTTGTCAACATGATCAGGCAGGCCGGGGCGAAGGAAGTCCATCTTCGAATCGCTTCGCCTCCAACGGTGGGGCCTTGTTATTACGGTGTGGATACTCCACAAAAATCACAACTGATCGCTGCGAATCAATCGATAGAAAAAATCAAAGAACATGTCGGATCTGACACTTTGGCTTATTTATCTATCGAAGGACTTTTCAAAGCGATGCAATCGGGTCAGAATAAATATTGTGCCGCCTGTTTTGACGGTCAATATCCAACCCGGTTGTATGATGAAAAAAATATATAAGCCTCTTCGCGAGGGTGACATTGTTGATTTAGTAGCTCCAGGATTTGCTCCTTCCAAGGAAGAAGTGGCTGGGGCTGTTCGCTGGTTAAAAGATCGTGGCTATCGCCCACGTCTGCCTGGCAAAACCTTAACCGATCACTTTTTACATTCCAGTCCCGATGAAGTTCGTTTTGAACTTTTAAAGTCAGCCTTGTTGGCCAAGGACAGTGAAATTATTTGGTGTCTGCGTGGCGGTTATGGGTCCAATAGATTATGGCCTGAACTTTTAAAAATGAAAAAGCCAATAAAACCAAAATTAATTATTGGTCTTAGCGACATTACAAGTCTTCATCATTTCGTGAATCAAAAATGGTCATGGCCTAGCTTGCACACCAGTCACTTGGATCGCTTGGGGGCCAATCGTGCGCCGGGTGCAAATGTAGAAGAAATTATTAAACTTCTTCAAGGACGCGAGCAAGAAACAGTTTTTAAAAATCTTAAAGCGATGAATGTTGAAGCCTTGAAGGCAAAAAATATTAAATCCAGTTTGGTGGGTGGAAACCTTGTGACTTTGCAAAGTTCCTTGGGCACAAAAACTCAAATTCAGTTAAAAAATAAAATGCTTTTTCTAGAAGAGATTGGCGAACGCGCCTACCGCATAGACCGTGTTCTTGTTCATTTGGCCCAATCTGGAGTTTTGAAATCTTGCCAAGGAATTATCTTTGGTGAATTTTTTAAATGCAACGAACCCGATGGGACGGAATTGTACAAAAAAGTTTTGGCGCGTTTCGCAGAAGAAGTTGGAATTCCAGTTTTTGAAGGTCTACCTACTGGTCATGGCGAATGGCAAAGACCATTGTTTTTTGGAACCAGTGCCAGGTTGATTTCTGCCAAAGGACGTGGGACCCTGATTGTTCAATCAGCGATGAAGGAACATAAATAGTGAAACTTTCAATCTTAGAAAAAAAACTCACCGAGCAGCTAGAGACTGCCATCCGAGATGTCACACCCGGGGTGATGGTCCGTGCCTATCAAAATGGAAGATTGATTTGTGATGTGGCGGTGGGTAGCACCTATGCCTATTATGACTTGGCCAGTTTGACAAAAATTATTTACACAGTTCAGGCCATGATGCTGGCCTTCGAAGAAAAGAAATGGGATCTGCAAACCAAGCTTTCTGATATTTTGCCATGGGTGAGTCATAAAAATATTTATGTTAAAGATTTATTAACCCATTCTGCGGGCTATCTTTGGTGGAGTGATTTTTATAAACGTTTAGATATGAATCAGTCGTGGCAAGATCGTAGGGAACACCTTCGTCAAGAGCTTGCGGGTCTTAATATTGAACCCCAAGCGACGAGTGTTTATTCAGATATCGATTTTTTGATTCTAGGTTTTGTGCTTGAAAAATTTTATGGCAAAAATTTAGTCGAAATTTGGAATGATATCAAAACGCAGTTTTACGATGGAACAACTTTGGAATTTCATCCTCGGAATGTGACAACTTTACAAAAAAATCTTTTTGCCCCGACGGAAGAATGTCCATGGCGTAAAAGACTTTTGCAGGGCGAAGTCCATGACCAAAACTGTTGGGCCATGGGTGGCGTATCGACCCATGCGGGTCTTTTTGGTAGCATTGATGATTTGGGTTGGTACGTGCTTCACCTGCGTTCGCAACTTCTAGGCATTGCAAGATACAAAATCAAACAAAAAACAGCTCAATTGTTTGCAGAGCGTGCTCGTCCTGAAGGTGCTGGTGATTGGGCCTTGGGCTTTATGTTGCCAACACCAGGATCGGCCAGTTGTGGTGGATATTTTTCATTAAAATCCATTGGTCACACGGGATTCACGGGGACTTCGATTTGGTATGATCCAAAATCAGATCTTGCTGTGGTTATATTAAGTAATCGTCTTGTCTATGGAGCAGACAATAAGGCTTTTGCGGCTCTTCGACCTAAAATTCATAATTGGCTTGTCGAAGGCCTAAGACGCTCATCGTTTGGAGGATAAATGGATTTAAAAAAAGGATCACATATTCACTTGATTGGAATTTGCGGGACAGCCATGGCCAGTCTTGCAGGTCTGTTAAAAGATCGTGGATACAAAGTCACTGGAAGTGATTCGAATCCTTATCCACCGATGTCGACCCAGCTTGAAAGTTTGGGAATACAAATTCAAAAACCCTATCGAAAAGAAAATTTAAATCCAAAACCTGATTTTGTGATTGTTGGCAATGTGATTTCTGCCAGCAATGAAGAAGCCCAAGAGCTAATGAAACTGAATATCCCTTATACATCACTTCCCAAAGCCATGGGGGATTTTATTATCGAAAATCGGGATTGCATTTGTATTTCTGGAACGCACGGAAAGACAACGACGACATCGATGATGTCCTGGGTTTTTGATCAAACCGGAAAGAAGCCTGGTTTTTTGATCGGTGGAATTCCTAAAAATTTTTCACAATCCTTTCGTAATCCCGAGGGCAATGTTTTTGTTATTGAAGGGGACGAGTACGACACTGCTTTTTTTGATAAAGTACCAAAGTTTGTGCACTACAAACCAAAAAATGTGATTTTAACCAGCATCGAATTTGATCATGCAGATATCTACAAGGATTTGGACGCAGTTAAACAGGCCTTTACTCGATTAGTTCGCATGGTCCCGCGGGATGGTTTTTTAGTTTGCTGGGGCGAGGACGCGAATATTCGCGATGTGAAGGCCGAATGCAATTCAAAAAATGTTTTTACCTACGGAATTAAAACTGGGGATTTCGTTTGTGAAATTTTATCCATGGGTGAAAAGTCAAAATTTCAAGTTAAGCACAAGCAGCAAGTTTTAGGCCCATTCGAAATGTCAGTGTCTGGGGAATACAATTTATTGAATGCCACAGCGGTGATCGCCATGGCCTTTTTGATGAAAGAAGATATGGCAGTGGTTGCAAAAGCCTTGCAAAGCTTCGAAGGCGTCAAGCGACGCCAAGAGGTTTTGGGTGAACCCGGCGGAGTCCTTTTGATCGAAGATTTTGCCCATCATCCAACAGCGGTGCGCGAAACTTTAAAGGGAATTTTAACGAAGTACAAAGGTCGTCGTGTCTTTGCCGTGTTCGAACCACGATCTGCGACTTCGCGACGAAAAGTTTTTCAAAAAGATTATGTCGAAGCCTTTCATGGGGCCCATGAAACATTGATTGCCCAGGCCTTCGACCAAAGTAAAATCAATGAAGACGAAAGATTTTCAACAGATGAGCTTGTGACTGATATTAAGAAAAAAGGCCGCCAGGCTTTTAGTTATCCCAGCAGCGATGCCATTGTTGAACACATCAAAGGCCATTCCTCTAAGGGTGATCTTGTTTTGATCATGAGCAACGGCGGCTTTGATGGGATTTATGGAAAATTAATGAAAGCTTTAAGCTGAAATAATTAATTTCTAGGGTTCAGTTTTCTGAAAAGCAAATCGTCAATACTAACATTAAATAAAACACAGAGTTTTTTTAATTTTAATAGATCACGAGGTAGTCTGCCTGTTCTCCAGCCAGCAAGCGTGCCAGATGGGACGCCAATTGCATTTTCAATTTCATGATATGTTAGTCGATTTTTTTCGATCAGATAATTTATGTTTTGCGAGAAATACAGTTTTGTTTCATCCATGAAAAAATCTTAACTTCTCCAATTTTTATTTGACCTCAAAATATTTTAGACTTCATTGAAATGATATAATTTCCGTATCCAAAAATGGATACATTTTTGACAAGTCGAATATGATATTGATTTGCATGTGATATTTCAGGCCATATATTCAAATCATAATATAGAGGTTAAATGTCAGATTTAGGATTGAAGAACTGGTATGTTTATATACCTAAGGACAAACGGATTTTAGGACCACTTCGACAGCAAGTTACTTTTGAAATGCTAAAAAATCGAGATATTGAATGGATTGATTTTGCCTGTAATCCTGCAATGAATTTGTCTTGGAAAAGAATTTCTGAAATTGAGCAATTTTGCAAACATTTGCCTCAGATGCCAAGTCGTACTACCTACGAAAAAATTCTTCAAGCCTTCAATGGGAATGTAAACAATGTGATTCAAAGAAAAATCGATGCTTGGTACTTGCAATTTAAGGGCAGTAAGTTCGGCCCTTTGACAGTTTCTGAAATACAAATATTAATGAAGCAGCCTCAATTCCAAAAAGGTTTATATGTTTGGAAGGAAGGAATGGAAAATTGGATTCCGCTTTCGAATACAACAGATGAGGGGCTTAAAATATTCGAAGCGCAGTCGGAAATTGAAATGGGTGATTTTGGAAATATTGATCATGGGCGAAAAGCTGATCGAGTAAAACTTATGGCTAGCGTACAGATTACAGTGAACTATCACGAAAGAGTGAATAGATTTTACGGAATTTGTAGGGATATTAGTATCACTGGTTTGTATATGATTACGCAGGTTAAGCTAACAATTGGCATGGAGTTGGGACTTTTTGTTGTTCCACTTATTGGAACTACGGTTGAAAAGTTTTCTGTTTCAGGTAAAGTTGTGGCAAGCCATCGTGATGATGAGGGCTTAGCAATTGAATTTATTGGTTTGTCAGAAAAGTCAATTTCAGAAATTTCGAGCTTTGTGAAGAGTCAGACAGCAAAATGATATTTTAATCAAAAATGGGAAAAAATTGGATATTCATTTGATAAACGTCACTTGATTTAGCATTGTTTAGTTCAAGTAGTTTTTTGCAAGTCTGATCAATAATCGATCTTGCAATGGGTAAATTTGATTTCGAAATATTAATTGTCGTTGCGGTTATTTTTCTATCCTGAACATTTAAATTTTCTAGGGCATGAAAAGAGCAATTCAGTTGTCCGCGCAAGTAGTTGTTAACGGCCTCGTTCTTCATTTTGGAACTTAGTGACAATGTTGATGCTTGTTGTTCAGCTTTCTTTACAAAGTAATTTTCGACTTTAATATAACCAAGAAGCTCCAAGTTCTGTAGAACAGAAGAAAACTCTTCGTATTTGATTCGACCCTTGAATTTTAAAAAAATATCATCGCGATGAAGCGGCTTTTTGGAAATCAATTGCAGCAAGGGACCAGTGAACCAGCTTGAAAAACATTGAAACTCTGCGGCATTAAGGGTTGTAGGGATTTCGTTATTAATTTGAGCAAGTTTGATATATTTTTCAAAAAACATCTTGTCCTTTGTTTTCGAAGCTTTTGCTAGGATTTCGAAATAGGAGCTTTCTTGGGTGTTTAATTCCAAAGCCTTCGAGATTTTGTTGGCAAGGGATATTGTCATTGGTCTTTGTCTAAGTAATATTCGACTTAATACTGATGGCGGAGAAATTTTTAATTTTAAGGCCCATGCCCTAAGGGATATTTTTGGATTTTTAGCTCTTGCGTACTTATGCCTATAGATCAAGTAGTCTACACAGTCGTTAAACTCAAAAATTGATTTCATTATGTAAGAATATATCTGTTGCATTGACTTGCAACAGATATATTCTTACATTCAGATCCATGGATTATTTTCGATTTTTTTTAATCTCAATATTTTTTATTATATTCAAAATTGATACGTCAAAGGCAGAAGGTGGTTTTCACATTAGTTCTGGTGGCAATTCAGTTCAATGCCGTGGGGCTTTTAAAATGTGTAGGGAAGGCGTAGAGCATTCGCCTGCTAAGCAGTGCAAAAAACTCCATCTAAAGTCCCCCGTTGCATTAGATTATTTTCTGGCGTTTACATTGGAGACTATGAACGAGACTGACAATCTTAAAAAATGGGTTGGATTGGACTATCAACAAACAATTGAATTGCTGATGCAAAAAATCCTGAACTCGAAAATTGGTGCTGAGGTACTTAAAATTAGAGATAGTATGGGTAATATCTCTGAGAATGCTCTTTATATGGAGGCTGATCCAAGCGGTCAACTTTTAAGCCTTGGACGAATAAGTGATATTGATATTCCATTAACCCTGCCTAGGAACTGTCAATTAAAGCAGGTTGTACAAAGAGATGAAATGGGTTTTATGTTTGTTGAAAAGCGGGCCTGGAAAGAGCTCTCTTTAAGTCAGCTTGCAAATCAGCAAGCTATTTTAGATTTTCACGAATATATTTACCAATATGCGCACAAAGTTCGTGGACATCAAACGAACAAGAGTACTGTTTCTTTGGTATCAATACTTTTATCCCACGATTTTTCTGCATTGAATTTGAATAAAATTTTAAAAAAGCTAGATCTTATTGATGAAATTTGAATGCAGTTATTTTTTATTGTCTAGGAAAAAGTCCTGTAATTTTCGACTATTCAAAGTAATAATGCCAAGGATTGTTTGCTAAATAATACTGACTTTGGTGATGTGGCCAAAGGAGTAGCAAATGATAATTTTAGGCGATAAAAAGAATAAAAATATTTTCTTTCAAGTTATTGAAAAAATTCCTTATAAAAAATTTTTTGTCATTTTTGGGATCGGACTTATTTTTTTTGTTTTATTCACTATGGTTGGGGAGCTGGCTCAGTTTAATTCTAAAATAAAAAATGAAAAAGTCAGATAAGGACCTTTACCAAACATATTTAATCGTAAATGAGCCAAATAAATTAAAGGTGCTCCCTGCCACGGCGAAGGTGGACAAACTTGGTCCGGCAATGCTTTCTGATGTTTGTTCTACGCAGGATAATGAGGTTGGGCTTTGTTCTACGCCGCTAACCACACTATAGGATTTTGTACAAAGTGAGCTTTTTGTTTTTGTTGTCATTCCTGTCGAGTATAGCATTGCTGCTTGAAAACCAATTCCAATTTGAGGAAACCAACGAAGGAATAAGGTCGAGTCGATGACAGGTCCCATTCGAATAGGCATTCCTCTTGTGACATCCACTTTGCCATAATTTGTTTCTGATATATTAGTGGTTTCTGGCGAGGTAGAGGTTGAGACTTCGGATTTTGTACCACTTTGGTAGGAAGTGTTGGTGTAGTAATCAATACCGCCGAAAACCCCTAGTCTTAAAAAAATCCATTCATTACGGAAAATTTTTTTTGAATAAATTGTGCCTATCCCTATGGCATAGGGATTTTTTGATCCTGAGTATGTGGTGGAGCTTGTCGTCGTGATTGTTGTCGTTCCAGAAGTTGTTGTGCTAGAGGTTGGAGTGTAGCTGTCTGAACTTTTGCTAAGGCCCAAGAGGTAGGTCCATGAAGCTTGGTCATCTGAATATTCTTCGTAGGTTATTGCGCTAGTTGAAGATAAAAAAGTTGTGCTAAAGCCAACTGACTTTTTAAATTTATTTGGGTTCCACCCTGGCTGAAAGCGATCCCAGGTGCTTTTCTTAGTCGAGGATGAAGATGTTGAATTGGAGTCGTCAGGGGATAGGGGTTCGTTGCCTTGTGCGAATGCCAATGATTGAAAGACGATTGTTATTGCTAAGATGAATACTTTTCTTGTCACAATGAGACCCCTTAAAATTGCAATTTAAGTATGGTCTATTTGTCATTAATACATAATCGATTTTTGACAAGTCGAAATCATTTGAATTTCAAGTCAAAACCCTAAATCTGAATCCCAAAGC
>DGYJ01000084.1:0-608 GCA_002396665.1 Bdellovibrionaceae bacterium UBA5009 | reverse complement strand
CTAAATCTGAATCCCAAAGCCTGGGTAAGAATTCCTGTACGGGTAGAACTTCAATGCCTTGGATCTTTCGGTGAATTGGATCACAGGACACAAGATAGGATTTTTTCATTTTTTTTTCTTGGTGCAAGGCTTTTAAGCCAGCCAGTGAATTTTCAGAAAATTTTGAAAATGATTTGATCTCGATCGCGATTTCATCATTAATGATGCAGTCTACTTCGTGATGATCCTGGGTTCGCCAATAAGACATTTTGGCCATGGGATCACGATAGCCTAAATAGGCACGGACCTCTTGGATTAAGAAGTGTTCAAAGGCTTTTCCGAAGGCCTCTGATCGTCTTAAAATATCTTTTCGTCCTGATAAAAAGTTCGCCACGCCAACATCGAACAAATAGATTTTGCTTTTTGAGACAACTTTTCGTTTTCGTCCAATTTGTGCGGGCTCAAGTTCAAAGGCTAAAAGTGTATCTTTCAATATTTCAATAAAATTGGCCACGGTGCGCACAGGCACACCAGAGTCGCTAGCAATTTTTTGATAATTCAACTGTTCTCCAGAACTTTGGCCGATGATATCAATGAAGCGCGCATAATGATCGATCTTGCGGACAATG
>DGYJ01000066.1:31893-36432 GCA_002396665.1 Bdellovibrionaceae bacterium UBA5009 | reverse complement strand
ACCTGTTCATTGGCGAAAACAAGAGATGCGAACATCAAAATTTGGATAAAAAATATGAATTTAATTTTTTTTAAAATCATCCGGAACCGTCCTTCAGGCCAATGAATACTTAGCAGAATAAAAAACCATTCTAGCTTAATAGCGGTACATTGTTCCGGTGGCGAAGACTTGACCTTCAAATCCAAGTTGGAAATCAATTTTTTGGTCTTCAAGCTTACCATTCGTCACAATAAACTGAATCAAGCTGCGATTGGCTTGGGTGTAAGTATCACCGTAACCGCGGGCTTCGAATCCTTGGGATTTGTTAATTGCAGAAACAATCAAATCCAAAGAAAGTGGATTGCGAGTGGCGCCGTATCTGTCCCAGTTGTCAATTGAAGGCATACCGATAAGTCCGCGAAAAAAATCTCCAACAGTTGGCAATTGGTAACCATACCATGCATTTTGATTTACATAAGGATAAGCTGAAAAAACCATTCTTAAAGACTGTGACTGTGTCGCTGCTGTTTGAATTGCTAATTGAGCATAGCCACTGATCCACGCCGAGCAGCCATAAACTCCACCGTTAGCTCCAGAGGCCTGGTCGCAAACGTGAAGTGCTTTGCGTAAGAAGTCTTTATAAACTCCACCATTTTTGATTCTTAAGTTTCTATATTGATAATTGTCGGCGATTAAGTTGATATTTTGTCCAGCATAACCATTAATTCCATTTTGTGATCCAACGACTTGTCCATTGGCATCGTAGCAGTAGCCACTTGAGTAGTAGGATCCAGCGGGGCAACCGTAGGCCGTGTAGGGGTTGATTTGTTCATTGTTTTTAGTGTCTTTACCACAAGCAATGATCATCAATGTTGATGTCAGCGTCAGACTCGTTGTAAGAATTACTTTTTTCCAATTCATAAATCACCTCAAGATGAACTCATACAAATAAAGTGCCACTTCTGATTTTGTATTCTGAGTGTGGAAATCCATATATTTGAATTCAGATATCATTTCCGCAGCTTAAGCTGTCTCAATATTAGACAGTGACGAAATGGGCGAACACTCAACTCTTTCTGACTGAAGACTTAAGATTCATCCGTCGAACATGCGTTTTAACCCAATATGCAAAATACTAGGGGCTTAAAATGAGTTCGGATTTGGCATGAGTTTGCTTTGCAAACGAATGACAAAACGCATGTTTGAATTTTCAGTCCCTAGTATTTTGCATATTGGGTTAAAGCCGAACTCGTCTGAATCTTAAGTCTTCAGGCAGCAGGAGGAATGTTCAGCTTAAAAGGCAAAAACCGCTGGGCAAAAACTCATTTTAGAATACATTGAATTCTGGGCTAGGTATTCGTTCGTGTCGTTTTCAGTTCGTTGAATCTGCTCTCTGAAGGCGGCAATGCGGCCACTGTTCAAGGTTCCATTTTTGATATCTTGTGCGATTTTCCACTTCATTCTTTCAAGAGTTTCAATTTTTTCAACCAGCTTTTGAGTGACTTTTTGTTGCTTAAAAAAGCGTGCTCTCGGTTTGGCTCTGAACCAGGTTAAAATATTGACCGAGCTAAACTTCACACTCATCAGTCGAATTGTTTTTTGTAACTTTAAAAGTTCCGTCAGCATCAGGGCTTGGTCTGTCGATAATGTTTTCTTTTTACTGATAAAGTTCCAAAGCTCGTCTTGTCCATTTTCACTGGAAAGAACTGTGTTTAGAAGTATATTTTGGTAGATTGTTTTGTCTGGGGAAAGCAATCTGAGATCCTTAGTAAACTGTGGGTCATGGATTATTTTCTCAAGATCGGAAAGGGTCACAATTTCATCTGCATCAGAAGTCTTATTTTTTTGAATCGGAAGCACCATCAAGTTGTTTTCGTGTTCGAGCAAGTGCAATTGTATTTTTTTATAATCTTCGGATTGTAAAAGTTGACTTAAATAGCGGTCTCTTTCGTTGGTCGAAAATTTGTATTCAGACTTCATTTTTCGATCGTTGTACCAATTTTTAAAGACCCGAAGGCCGCCGTAAATTGGATAGTTTTCAGGTAGAAAAGCCATCAAAGCCAGTAATTGATATTGACCTAGCGATGCTAAGATCGGGTTAACGACGGCAAATTTTAATGCCGAATAGACAATTTGAAATGCAATAAAGTCAGGATAATTTTGAATCATATGTTCAAACATCGAATTGCTAAAACTTTTTGTTTTTATCATTGCGCGGATTTGCAAACGAAGGGCCTCTTTGATTTGGGATTCCTTTTCGACGGACAAGCTTTTCTCTGGATCAGTTGTGTGAAGGTAAGATTCAACAGTTTTTAATTGCTCGTAGGTTAGAATTTGCAGCATTTTTTCTGTGGGAATCGATAGGTCTTGGGCCTTGGAATGCCAACTAAAGGCAAGTGTTGCCAAGTACGTAAAAAAGAATAGAAAAACCTTCAGCCTGCGCATAGTTCAAGGACTTTGCATGAAATGTTCCATGTTCAGAAGCTAAGTATTTGTTTTGACAGGATTTGATTGACTAACTTTTTGACAAAGAAAGTAAAGTGACATCATGACCAAGACTAAACTGACCCAGCCAGAAACTGAAAAAATAAAATTGGGTCCTCGAAAGTCATCCCGTAAAAGTTCGATCCAAAATCGACCAACTCCATGAAGTCCAAGCCAAGTCCAAAAAATTTTTCCATCTTGTAATTTTGGAGTGCGTTGAGCAAGACCCATCAGAATACAGAAGACTCCGAACTCCCATAGAGTTGCATAAATTTGGGTGGGGTGGCGGTGATCGACGGCCCAAGATACATTTGTGAGTTGCCCATAACAACAGCCTGAAAGAAGACATCCAATACGCCCAAGGGAATAAGCGAGTGCAGTGGGGGCCGCAAGCGAATCCAAAGTTGGTTCAATCATTTTCCAACTTTTAAATTGGCGGTGATAATAATACAAGCCAGCCAAAGTTGCGCCGATAAGGCCGCCAAAAAAAACATAACCACCTTCCCAAAGGTAAAATATTTTTTCCGGGCTCATCAGGTAATAACGAGGTTGCTCGATAAGAACATGGGTAAGTCGGCCACCCACAAATCCACTGAGCATCAGAACTAATGCCAGATGAATGTGGAATGAATAGTCCAGCTCTTTTTTAATTAGAATTTTCGAGTAGACAACAAGCGACAGGCTAACGGCAATGCTAACAACAAGAAAAAAGCTAGGAAGAAAAATGGAGGATCCGATTTGGATGAATGGGTACATGCCACCATTATTGTTGATTTCAATTTGAATAACAATGACCAAGAGCAGGTCGAAATTTCTAATTGATCTAGTTGTGTAAAGTGAGATCCAGGACTTTGGCCTGATTTAACTTCGACAAAGACAACTCGACTGGTCATAGAATGTGATCGGCGTCATAATGTAAGTCTATGAAACCCCATCCTGCGGATATTGCCGCGGCTATAAAGAACTATGTCTTTTTTCAGTCGTTTTCAAACGAGCTGTTATTGCAAATCAGCACGATGATGGAGTTGGTCATTTTTAAAAAAGGTGAAATTGTCCTTAAAGAGGGAATCAAAAATTCTAAACTCTATTTTATTAAATCTGGCCACATTGAAGTTCTTTTAGCTGGCGAAGTTGTCGCTATTTTACAAAATCCAGGCGAAGTTTTTGGCGAAATGAGTGTTGTTCTTAAAAAAGTAACAACAACTTCAATACGTGCGGCAGAAGATCTAGAATGTTATGTTTTGGATTCAGAAAATTTTGGACATGTTCCGCAAAAGGACAAAGACCATTTTGATGCCTTACTTTACAAAGTTTACTCGATAATTCTTGCTGATCGTTTAATGAAAACGAATGAAAAAGCGAGGCTTTTCGAGATCGCCAATCGAGAGCTTCACGAGGCCCAGGTCGACTTAGACAGTCTGGGTGACAAGCGCGTTCTTGTTGTCCAATCGGATCGCAAGCAGCTTGTTCTAGCTCGAATTGCCGTTGGAAGCACTGGCGTACAAATGGACACTGCATCAGATCTTGCAAGCGCGGAAAGTTTTTTAGCTCAAGGCAAGTACGATGCTGTCATCTGCGATCCTGATTGCCATGAAGTTTTCAAAAAAGTTGAAAAAATGTCGTTGTCAACCCAACGAGTTTTGATGACCAGTAAAAATGTCGCTGAAAATTTAGCTTCAATTAAGCAATCCATCGGTGTCGACAACTTGGTGACCGGCGATGCCAATGATAGATCATTAACTATCAGGACTGTGCTGACCACATTAACAAAAGTGTTAAGTCGTCAGATCTTTGGTTTAGAGAAGTATTTAACTTGGGGTGTGGACTTACAAAATAAGCCTGTGAAATCAAGTTCTCAGCGTCATGAATTAAAAGACGAGATGGTCGCCTATTTTAAGAGAATGGGAATTCGAAATACTATTCTTGATCGATGCTATACCGTTGCTGAAGAGCTGTTGATGAACGCCATTTATGATGCCCCAACAAATTCAAAAGGTGAGGCTTTGTACAACCACCTTTCGCGAAAACAAGAAGTCATTTTAGACAGTCACTTGCAATCCCAATTTCAATATGCCT
>DGYJ01000066.1:25021-31789 GCA_002396665.1 Bdellovibrionaceae bacterium UBA5009 | reverse complement strand
AATGCCTGCGATGGAAATTATATTGCGATTTCGATTGTCGACCCCTTTGGGACTTTAACGAAAGATATTATCGTTAATTACCTTGATAGTTGTTATCAAGGCAGAGCTGGAGAGTTTAACCAGGGTAAGGGCGGTGCTGGTCGCGGTCTTCACCAGATCATTGAAAACTCTGACTTAACAATTTTCAATGTTAAAAAAGGTGTTCGCACAGAAGTCATTACCTTGTTCTATGCCGAAAGCAATCGCCAAGAAGAAAATCCTTCGTTTCATTATTTCTTTTCTTAAAATTATAATTACACCAAAGATGGAACCAATTGCGGAAACCATGCTTGATGCCAGTAAGGGTAAATCGTCGGCACTGCACTTGCGGCATTTAACTTAGATAAATGCTCAGCCGACAGTTTCCATTCTAAGACACCTAGATTTTGACGAAGCTGTTCTTCATTGCGTGCACCAATGACAATACTTGCAACTGTTGGACGATGTAAAACCCAGTTCAAGGCCACTTGGGTAATTGTCTTTCCAGTTTCCTTGGCAACAGCATCTAAGGCGTCCACAATGGCAAATAATTTTTCTTCCTTGTAGGGAATGAAATCAATTGGACCTGCACGGCTATTGGCAGGGGCCTTTTGTCCACGGCGAATTTTTCCCGTCAGCAATCCGCCAGCAAGGGGACTCCAGACAATTGTTCCAACACCTTGATCATGGGCTAAGGGCATTAATTCCCACTCAAATTCGCGACCAGCCAGCGAGTAATAGGCTTGATGGGCCACATAGCGATTCCAAGAATTTTTTTCACTGATCGAAAGGGACTTCATCAAATGCCATCCCGAAAAATTAGAACATCCAATGTATCTGATTTTTCCAGCCTGGATTAAATCATCAAGGGCCCGCAAAGTTTCTTCCACGGGTGTGTGGGCATCAAAGCCATGCATAAAATAAAGATCGATATGGTCTGTTTTAAGTCGTTTTAAGCTGGCTTCGCAGGATTCAATCAGATGAAAGCGCGAAGATCCACAATCATTGGGACCTGAGCCCGTTGGGAATGTGGCCTTTGTTGAAATTAAACTTTGTTGTCTTTTGCCAACAAGGGCTTGGCCCAAAATTTCTTCAGACAAACCTTGCGAATATCCATCGGCACTATCAAAAAAATTAACCCCTGCTTCAAGGCAAATATCAATCAGGCGTTTGGCCCCGGCGACGTCGGTATTTCCCCAGGCTTTAAAAAAATCGCCAGTTCCACCAAAGGTAGCAGTTCCAAAATTTAAGACTGGGACTTTGAGTCCTGATTTTCCAAGTTGACGGTATTCCATTCGGAACTCCTTTTTTGAGACTTTGATTCCAGCAGCATCATCAGTAACAAAATGCAAACTCCAGAAACGATGGCAGAGTCGGCAACATTAAAAGCTGGCCAAGTGTATTTTTCGTTAATATGAAAATCTAAAAAATCGATCACGTATCGAAATCGAAGACGATCAATATAGTTTCCAATGGCGCCACCAAAAATGCTTGATAATGCAATCACTTGAAGGCGGTCCGAGTCTTTAACAGTTCTTAAGATGAACAAAATAATTGTTAATGCCACTGGGGGCATCAGTAGAAAAAAGATTTCGCGAAATTCGGGATGACTGTTCGCAAGAAATCCAAAGGCCGCGCCAAAGTTTCGCACATAGGTGATGTTGAAAAGATTTTTGACAACAACCAAGGACTCGCCCAATTGAAATTGGGTGTGAATATAAAGCTTCGTCAGCTGATCGATGGAAATCACAAGCCCAGAGATGACTAATAAATAAAGATATTTTTTACCCATTTAAAGCTTCCACGCATTTCGGGCAAACACCAGGGTGTTTGGCCTCTTGACTAATTTGTGTCGAGTAAGTCCAGCAGCGCACGCATTTGTCACCGTCAGCTTTTCGAGCTTGAACTTGTATACCAGCACTTCCTGATTTAAGGGACACACTGGACACGATAAAAAATTCCCGTAGTCCATCAAATCCAGACAGTTGTTCGTACAATGGTTTTTCAACAGTGATATCCACATGGGCTTCAAGGGATGCGCCGATGACTTTATCATTGCGTAAGTTTTCTAAACTTTTTTGCACTTCAGAACGCACCTTAATGAATTCTGCAAATGTTTCTTTAAGTTTTGGATTTTTAAATTTTGGATTGGCCTCAGGATATCCAGTTAAAAACACGCTGCTTTCTTTTTTATTTTTGAAGTAGCCGTAGGACTCTTCAGACAAGAAAGACAAAATTGGGGCCATCATGCGAACAAGTCCATCTGTCATGATCCAAAGAACAGTTTGCGAACTGCGACGAGGAATTCCATCTGGCTTCCAGGTGTACAAACGATCCTTAAGGACATCCAAATAAGTGGCCGATAAAGTGACGGTAAAGAAATTATTCAAAGCATGATAGACTTTGTAGAATTCGTAGTTGTCGTAGGCCTCGGTGACTTTTTCAAGAAGTTCGGTGTATTCGTTTAAGGCCCATTGATCTAAGGCGGGCATTTTAGAAACATCAACAGAATCTTTTGCAGGATCAAAATCGCCAATGGCACCCAACAAAAATCTCATGGTGTTGCGAATACGACGGTAGGTCTCTGTCACCCGTGTCAGCTCGTCAGGTCCGCACGAAACATCTTGTCCATAGTCTTCGTAGGCGGTCCATAGACGGATAATTTCTGATCCGCTTTTTGAGCTCACATCATTTGGATCAATGACGTTACCAAGGGATTTGCTCATCTTGCGGCCCTTAGAATCCAAAGTGAATCCGTGGGTCAACAGGGCTTTGAATGGGCTTTGCCCGTTGGTCGCCATGGAAGAGAGCAAACTTGTGTTGAACCAGCCGCGATGTTGATCGCTTCCTTCAAGATAAATATCAGCAGGGAAGGCCATCTCGGGACGCTTTTTTTGAACAGCCGCATGGCAGACACCAGAGTCAAACCAAACATCTAAAATATCTTTTCCGTGTCGGAAGCCTTCAGATCCAAATTTGCCTTGGGGCTTGAAATCACCTATGACTTCTTCAGGTGGAGTTTTTGTGTAGGCTTCGATCCCGCCGTTTTTTTCGACAAGATCTGCGACCTTCATCATAATTTTCACATCATGCAAAGGTTCGCCGGTGGCTTTGCAATAATAAATTGGAATTGGGACTCCCCAAATTCTTTGGCGACTTAAGCACCAGTCGGGGCGGTTTTCCATCATGGCTTTAAAGCGGGCTTCGCCCCAGCTTGGAACAAATTGAATTTTTTTGATTTGCTCCATGATCTGTTGGCGAATATTCGTGCCTTCCATGTCGATACCCAAAAACCATTGGGCCGTCGCACGAAAAATGAGTGGAGTTTTTGTTCGCCAGCAATGGGGATAGCTATGTTCAATTTCTGTGACTTTGATCAAATGACCAGAAGCCTTTAACTTTTCAACAATCAGCGGATTGGCTTTAAAAATATTTTGACCAACGAATTCGGGCACTTCATCGGTGAATTTTCCAGACTCATCCACTGGGCAAAGAATTGGTAAATTGTATTTTAATCCAACCTTGTAATCGTCCGCACCGTGGCCTGGAGCTGTGTGCACACAGCCAGTTCCTGCATCAAGACTGACATGCAATCCAAGAATAATTTTTGATTTGCGATGGATCCAAGGATGATCGGCAACGCCATTTTCTAGATCTTGTCCTTTTACAGTTTGGACAAGTTGCAGATTTAATCCAGTTTCTTTCTCGAAAGATTCTTTCAAGCCAGAGGCGATCACAAGATATTCCGAGCCTGTGTCATAGACTCCATATTCAAAATCAGGGTGCAAACAAATCCCAACGTTGGCTGGCAATGTCCAAGGGGTCGTTGTCCAGATCACATAACTCAAAGTTTGCTTTTTTGTGGCCTTAGAAAAACTTGTTAATGTTTTTGCATCGGTGACATTAAAGCGCACAAAGATCGAAGGACTTTTGTGCATATGGTTTTCGATTTCAGCATCAGCCAAGGCTGTTTTCAGAGTCCAATTCCAATAAACTGGTTTTTCGCCACGGTAGATAAGGCCTTTTTCAAAGGCCCGGGCAAATTCGCGAATTTCTTCTGCTTCGTAGTCGGCGGACATTGTTATGTATGGTTTTTCCCAATCTGCCAAAATCCCTAAGCGATGAAATTGAGTTTTCTGTTTCGCAATCCAAGTGCTGGCTTCGGCTCGACACAGGGCCAAGATTTCATGATCAGTTTTGGTCAACTTTTTATCCATCAAGCCCTTCATGACTTTGTGCTCGATCGGAAGCCCATGGCAATCCCAGCCAGGAATGAAAGGGGTGTAGTAGCCCTTCATGTTTTTATATTTGATGATGATATCTTTTAAAATTTTATTTAAAGCATGGCCCAAATGGATGTCGCCATTTGCATAGGGAGGGCCATCGGGCAGAATAAATTTTGTACGACCTTTATTTTTTTCAAGTAAGCGGTGATAAATTTTTTGTTCATCCCACATTTTAATAATTTCAGGTTCCCGTTGCGGAAGATTTCCCTTCATCGGGAAGTCGGTCACAGGTAAACGGATTGTCGATTTGTAGTCGGGTGTTTGAGTCGTTTCAGCCATAGACCGAAACTAACGAAATTGCAGGGGAAAGTCACTTCGAAAAGACGGGGGCAGCATCGGTATGCAATGGTTGGAGCCTTGGTGATGCCATGGGTTTAGCGTGATTTTATTGATTTTGGCAATTGATCAGCGGTGGTCCGACGGCCCTTTTGGCCCGTAACCTATAAAGAAATTGATTCCATCTTTTGAGGTAATCGTTTCTTTCGCTACGGCCAAGTTCTCTTTCGCGGTGATTGCCCTCGAAGTAGGCACGAAGTCCTAGTTCTTCGATCTTGCTTTGCAAGACCCTCGTGTAAGCCAATCCATCCCAAAATTTTCCAAATTTATTCCCCTTTTTTGCGCCGGTGATTTTTCTGGCCAGTAAGGCAGTATAGCTTTTTAGAAACTGTTGAAATCTTTTAGGATCCTTAAAGCGAACCTTCAGGTGCAAATGATTCCCCATATTCACAAAATCCAAAATTTCGACAAAAAATTTCTTCGCTTTTTCCTTCATCAGTGCGTGAACTAATTTTTTATGTTTGTAAAAACTGAGATTCTTTTCAGCTTTGGAAGATTTTAAAACGAGATGGGTGATGGCCCCTGGAATGAGGGGGCGTTTTATTTTGCGGCGCCGTTTTAAAGACATCCCGCCATGGGTATAGGCTTTGATGTACTTCAGCTGTTTTTTTGGGATAAGTTCTTGCTGCATTTAAAGGGCAATATAATTATATTGTATAAATTAGTCAATAATTAATTTATATAAATAGTTGTTTTTAATGACTTTTTTAAACCCGCAACATATATGAGCAATAAAGGAATAAACCTGGTAGTAAGCAATCAATCGAGCTAGCAATCAATCGATTTAGGAAAAGGTAATCAAGTCAGTGACTATGAATGAATCAAGTCAGTGACTATGAATGAATCAAGTCAGCAATCGAGCTAGGTACAATTAATAAAGTAATCAATGAATGAATCATGTAAGTAATGGAGTAATCAATGAATGACTTAAGTATGTAATACAGTAATCAACAAAAATGTGGGCGATGGCCGAGTCGCAAAAACAAAAGCTGTTCTGCGCCAATCTTCATAGTGTAGTACATTTTCATACCTAAAATATTGAACAGGGCTTAGTTCGATAGGGTCTTAGCTTTTTGATGGCCAAGTTTGATCAAAAGTCGAAGGGCTTCGGACTCTGAAGATAGATTCAAAAGCTCTTTTACTTCTTGAATCATATATTGTGAGCGAGTGTCCAGCGTTTGAAGTGACGGGGCAATTTGCAATCCCTGCATTGAGGCAATCTGTGATCCATCCAGGCCTACTTGTCGTCCCGTTGATGAGGCCTGCAATCCTCCCGGACCCACTTGTTGTCCATTTGATGAAGCGAATTGTGATCCATCTGATGAAGCAACCTGCTGACCCGCTGGAGCAATCTGTTGACCCGTTGCTGGAGCAAACTGCGATGCATTTGCTGCAGAATTCTGTAGGCTGGATGTCCCGGCCATCGTGTTCGAAGAAATATTATGAGTATATGAAGTCACAGCGTCCTGTGACAACTGGGCCTTCATATTTGCAGGCGGCATCACAGCTGGTTTCGAACGTGTTGCTGCATTTGAATTTTGCATATCGGGATGTGTTTGTAGATTTTGATTTGAACCATTATCTTTTGCGACATCCTTATCAAACTCGCCCATCATTTCGGCGATGGACTTCAATTCTTTTTTGAAGTTCTGAATGCTCGGGCGCTCAAGAACTTCATCCCCATCCCGAGTGGCTTTCAAAAATAAGCTGACAAGCACATCGGGTGTGCTGGCCATCTCTTTGATCGATGGATTTTGATTTTGCAACCAAGAGTAAGCCTTCAATAAGACTTCTTTGGTGTAAGCCTGAGGAGGAAGTGGATTCATTCTGCCTGTTCCGCTGGATTATGAGTTTGTGTAGTCTTTGGCGTTAATACCGTACTTTTCGATTTTTCTCAAAAGAGTTTTTTTAGGAATATTCGCATGCAAGGCAGTTTGATTGATGCGACCTCTAAAAGTTTTTAAAGCTTTGATAATAAACTCTTTTTCGAAGGCTTCTTTTTGAGCATTAAAGTCCAAAGTTCCGCCAACATTGATGTCTGACGCAAGGCTGCCGATTTCGTCATCGCCAAGGTCGTCGCTTTCGTCAATGCTAAATTCTTCGTCATCCAACACATCAACGCCACCCT
>DGYJ01000066.1:20065-24831 GCA_002396665.1 Bdellovibrionaceae bacterium UBA5009 | reverse complement strand
GTCCAGCAGAAGCACCTTGTGCGCGTCCACCAGCGGCTGACAAATGATCCTTGGTGCTTGCACCACTGCTGTTCTGCAGTTGTGTTTTTGTTTCAAGATCAAGCAAGCTCACACCGGTTGCAGTCAAAATAGATTCAGGCAATGAAGCCAAACCAATCACATTCGAAGACTCTAGGACAAAGGCGTGTTCGATCACATTTTCAAGTTCACGAATATTTCCTGGCCATCCGTATTTTTTCAAAACATTCATGGCGTCAGAAGAAACTCCGGTGACACGCTTTTTATGGGCATCGTTAAATTTCTTAATAAAAATATTCACCAAGCGTTCGATGTCATCTTTACGTTCAGCAAGTGCAGGTAACAATATTGGTACGACATTTAAACGATAGAAAAGATCTTCGCGGAAAGTCCCAGCTTTGATCATATCTTCTAAAGGTCTGTTGGTTGCAGCGATGATGCGCACATTGGATTGAATTTCGCGAACGGATCCAACAGGCGTAAATACTTTTTCTTGCAGCACGCGCAAGATTTTAACTTGCATCAGTTGGGGCATATCGCCCACTTCATCTAAAAATAAAGTTCCGCCCTCGGCAAATTGGAACTTACCAATTTTACGTTGATCAGCACCGGTGAAAGAACCTTTTTCGTGACCAAACAATTCACTTTCAAAAAGGTTTTCAGGAATGGCAGAACAATTGATCGCTACAAACTTATCATCTTTTCGACCCGAATTAAAATGGATGGCACGGGCTACAAGCTCTTTACCAGTCCCAGAAGATCCACGAATTAAAACTGGAGTTTCAACCTTGGCCAGGCGGTTGATGATATTGAAGACCTTTTGCATTTGCGAAGTATTGCCAATAATTTTTCGACCGGCCTCCATCAAGATAGGCGCACTAGCGGCAATACTAGAAATTAAAGTGTGGGCTTGTACAGCTTTATCAACGATTTCAACAAGCTCATCAGAAGACACAGGTTTTGAAAGATAATTGTAGGCGCCATCTTTAACGGCTTGAACGGCGTCGTTCAAAGTCGCATGGGCCGTCAGCATAATCACGATCACGCCGGGATCATTTTCTTTAATTTGCTTTAAAGTTTGAAGACCGTTCAGGCGTGGCATGTCCACATCCAAAACAACGATATCAAATTTTTGTTGCGAGGCTTTGATTTTTTCTAGTGCATTGATGCCATCGAATGCATCATGGACATCGAAACGACCCGTGGTCTCGAGAGCGCTTTTGATTGAAAAACGTAAACCTTGATCATCATCCGCAACAAGAATTCGAAGCATGAATCCTCCATTAAGAGTTCATATAGTCCTGGGGATGGGATACTATTACATTTTCGCTTAACGGCAATATGACCGTGAAAATACTACCTTGTCCTTCTTGCGATTCTACCTTTAATTCGCCCTTGTGAAGCTCTGTAAAATATTTAGCCAGGTAAAGTCCAAGGCCAGAGCCTTTGACCGTCGAACTTTTAGCATTTTGACTACGGAAAAATTTCATAAAGATGTTCGGAAGATCGACACTTGGTATTCCGGGGCCTTGATCGAAAACTTTAATAAACACTTTTCCATCCACTTCAGAGGAGGCCACGCGGACCTGTGTCGACTCGGGACTGTATTTGATCGCATTCTCTATCAGATTAGAAAACACCTGCTTGATCAGTTCTGGATCCACTTGAATTGGGAAAAGTGGGTCCAGCTCTTTAATGATTTTAATTTTTTTAGCTTGGGCCATGAACTCGTGCTTTTTGATGACCTCTTCCAAGAGTTTATTGACGTCTTTTGTAACGGAATGCAGTTCGACCCCTTGGCTTTCAATCTTGGCATAATTCAGAATCGAGTTGATAAATTTTAAAAGGTCATCGCTAGAGCTTTTGATCCCATCGACAGCTTCTCTTTGCGCAGGGGTGAGCTCTTGGGTCGTTTTTGTAATCACATCCACCATGCCCTGAATACGCGCGATGGGGGTTTTTAAATCATGGGACATCATTGATATAAAATTTGTTTTTAATTCTTCCACTTGCTGAAGCAATTTATTTTTCTGGTAGTACTCCCAGCTGCGACGATTTTCGATAATCAATCGGTAGGGAATGAAAAAGTAATAGCATAGAAAAATTGCTAAGAAGGGATGGGCCATGGGAACCCAATAACCTAGGGGCCAAAAGCTAATCATGGCCACGCAGGCAAAGCTCAAAAATGTGAAAGCTAAAATGACTAAGCCATGGGAGGGCTTCATTCCAAACACAACGTAGATCGTGATGATTGAAATTAAAATTGTAAAAATCCAATTCCAAGCTTCGTGGGCTCGCTCTGGAGAATTGTTCAGGATCAGGGTGTCGATGGCATTGGCGTGGGTTTCTGTATTTGTCATGGCCACGACAGTGCGCGAATAGGGTGTCATGGCGTATTCAGTTTCTTTAAGTTCTAGATTTTGTCCAATCAGAACAATTTTATCTTTCAAAGAAGATTTACTAAAGCTTGCAAGTCCTGCGGATTCAATCACATCTGAATCGGGAATTTCGATCCAATCTTCAAGGAAAGTTTGGGGGTAGGTTCCAGAGGGTCTAAAATTGATATAGGTTTGATGGGTGTCAAAAAATTCAAAAACCCCTTTGATTTTTGAAAGATCTTTTACTTCGGGATTAAATTGAGCAGCTACAAAAGGGTGCAACATCATCTGCCCCTGGTAATCTAAAAGAACACGGCGGGTGACACCGTCCTTTGCAAAATTACTTTTGTCAGAGGATTTGGGCCCTGAAAAAAGTTGAAGATGATCCAGTGGTGGAGGCAAGCGAAGTTTGCCCTGTTCACCGCGCATTTCCATTTCATCAGTGAGGATATAAAACTGGTTAAATTTAAGAGCTGTTTCGGCAAATACTTTTTGATCGTTCAGGCTTCCCGGAGTGGCTTTAAGATCAATGTCGTAGATGACAACCTTTGGATTGTATTTAAGTAGCTGCTGAAGAAGCAAAGTGTGGTGGGAAAAGCTAGGTGTGCCTTTAAAGTACTCAACCGTTGAGGGGCGAATCATAATCATCGACACATGGCCAGACATAGCTGGGGCTGGTCGAATGCGAACACGGATGTCGTAAAGATAAGATTCAAGAAAGTCGAGCTTGATCTGCAAGATGAACACAGCCAAAGCTGTGGCCAGTCCGACCCTGATCAAATGCGGAGCAAGCGACTTCCAAGATTTCACAATAGCTTAATTGACCGGAATGCAGCCTTCGCCAGGCCCTTTCGCAGTCACTGATGTTGTCGTTTTTTGTGGCTTAATTTTTTTAATGTGTTTCTTTGCCATATTGGTCCTCACGAAAATGGTTATAGTACATAATGCTTATAGAAATCAAAGATCTTGTTCGAAAACAGAAGTCCTGGTCCTTATTTGTTTTAGAGCCCGTTTTGCTTTGGTGGATGAAAGAACAGCCCCCTCCGCAAATAAATCGAGCCCAGCAGCTTTGGCAGCTATTACGCTCAATCAGAGAGTTCTGATACTCGTCTAACTTATCTGTAAAAAGTTCCTGGCCTTCACCCATTTGGTCAGCTTTTTGCCCTACTGTCCAAGGGCAATTGTAAAGCCTATTGCGCGCATCCACGATCAATAAACTTTTGCCAATGCCACAATGATTTTCGGTGCGTTGCTGCTGATCCAAGGCTTTGAAGTACTGATCAAATATAGAGATCTTGCGAAGCTCGGCCTCGCCACCTTTTTGAATGGCTTTTTCAGCAATTTTTTTCATTTGCGAAATATAATTTTGGTTCAGCTCGGATGAATGAGTGTCGACAGCATAGGTGAATTCAAACCAGTCTGCACCTAGGGATTGATAATAGTCGTAGGCCTTTTCGATTTGCATATTGTTCTGATTGAAAACACCGTGAATAGCGATGGAAATTTTACGATGGGGCTGGTTGAGCATCCAACGAAGATTTTGAGCCACTGTTTCCGTGATTGGTTTTTTATTTTTCTGTGGGCGAGTCAGGTCATTCACTTCTGGCGGTCCGTCAAGACTGACAACCACATTGATTCCAAGATCAGTTAGGATTTTATAAATCTCATCTGACATCAAGGTTCCGTTGGTTGTGACTTTCATGGTCAGATTTAATTTTTTTTCGTCAGCCAAGGTTTGTGAATATTCGCCAATTATTTTTAAGGCTTCAGGATACAGCATGGGTTCACCACCCAAAAAACTAATGTGGAATCGGTCCCCTTCTTTAAGGCGATTCATAAAAAATTGAATTTGTGGCAGTGTCTTTTCAACCGAGATTTTTTTCATTGGGTCGCCAAAACTGCCATCACCACCAGCCGCACAGTATGTGCAATGAAGATTGCAGATTTGAGTCACATTGATGGTCAGGCTTTTGATCCCAAAAGCTGTGGCCCCAGATTGAACCTCTGGATTTTGGAAGTTCTGCCAATCCGTTAGCTCTTGGGACGCACTTTGTCCCTGATCTTGTTGCGAAAGTTTTTCATCTTTTATTTGCAAGTCAGGGGTGGCTTCGCTGGACTGAAGGCTAGAGTCCTTCATGATGTTCCATACATCTTCAGTAATTTCAGCTACTTCCATATTTGAAGAATGAAAAGCGATAGCAGGGCCTGGACCTTCTTTGAAGGCGACAATGTCTTTATATCGTCGTATTTGCAGGCTCATAATGGCTCCATTTTGATCAACCAATAGCAATCATGCAAAAAGGATGCAAAAGGGGTAGCCACCGCTGGCTACTCCGCTTTGTCCACTCAAATCCCCCCCCCCCCCCCCCC
>DGYJ01000066.1:16026-19908 GCA_002396665.1 Bdellovibrionaceae bacterium UBA5009 | reverse complement strand
CCCCCCCCCGAAACTGTACAACCTGCAAGTTGAGCAGTTTCGGAGGCCTCAGTGGCCACTTTGTAAATTAGACCTTAGTCCTTGTAAAACTTCGGCCGCTTTTTACCGATGGGAAAGAGTGAATTTAGGATCAAAAACTTCATTTTCATCTGCAATTTATTTTACCGTGGTCGGCCTGGCCTGCGCCCTTTTTATGTCCTGCCAGAAGGGTCTTTTTGGAGCGCCAGAGGATTCGGTTATGGCGCAAGCCTCGCAGGAAGCCTGTGGCTATGTTCAAAATTCTTCGGGTCAGCGAGTGTCGTGGAAGGGGCAGCTGCCAGTGGTGATTTTTTTAGATCCAACTTTACCCTCTGAGTTGGTGACTTCGGTGCAATCAGCAGCGCAAAAATGGAATTCGTCTGCTGGAAAGTTACTGATAGATGTTCGCACAGTCACTGCGGAAAACTTTAAACCACAGGCCTCTGATGGTTGGAACGGAATTTATTGGTCAACAGATTGGGATAACACAGTCAGCTTACAGCAAGCTATCACGACAATTCGATATCGCGGAAATATGATTTTCGAAGCCGACATTAAAATCAATTCAAAAAATTTTACTTACTATGTTTCGCAACCAAACTCGAATCAGGAAGTCCATATGGAAAGTTTGTTGGTTCATGAGTTCGGACATTTGCTAGGCTTAAAACATTTATCAACATCGCCAACAGTCATGTTGGCCACACTCAGTGGTGCGACAATCAGAGACACACTTTCAGATCAAGATCTTGGAGATTTAAAATGCGAATATTAAAATCTTCAAAAAAAATTAAAATTTGGTTTTTTGCAGTTTCGATTTTTTTCGTTTGTTTAGGAGTCTTTATTTCAGTGGTGGTTGTTCAATCACCGAAGACTTACATCCAAGTGAAAGAGAAATTTGTTCACAGAAAAATTGCGAGTGCCACAGTCGAATCCTTACTTGATGAAAACATGCCCTATGATTTGACTGGTTTTTCAGATTCAGAACTGGCGGTGCGCACAAAAATTCGCATTGCTCAAAGGGCAGAGTTTTCTGTGGCAGAATCCGAAGATGGTGCTCGTGAAACTCTACTTTTATTGCCAGATTTTCAAATTCAAAATCGGGATGGAAAAAATGTCTCTGTTTGTGAGGTCTTACCATTTGTACAAGTTGTGCTTGAAGCTGACGGAGCAAGTTGGAATGGTGACCCAGTACGCTTAGTCGTTGCTTCGCACTGTCGCGCGGAAAATATGGAAGGCGTGAAAGATGTTCAGCAGGGAAAAATTAAAATTTTTCTTGGCTTAGAAAAATTAAAAAACAAATCTGAAGTCAAGGGTTTGACTTGGTTTGTGCGTGAAATCCAGCTGTATTCCCATGGCAATAATGCCGATCGTTTGAAAATAAATTCCTATGAAATTTTAAAAATCCGTGGCCAAGATTTATCTGTCAAAGCTGATTTTTAGTGGAAAAGTTAGTGGAAAGCTTTGACATGTTTTAACTCGCAATGGGTGGTCTTCCGTTTCAAAGCCTGGCAGTGTGCGTACAGAGCCCTGCATAACTTTTGCTTCGCAAGTTGAACAAATTCCTTCTAGACAAGAGTAGGGGGGATTCACTTGATGTATAATCGCTAAGTCTAGGATTGAACGATCTAACTCTGTCGCTTCTATTGTTGTTTCTTTTTCTTCAACGATGAATGTGATTTTTTGATCCATGATATTTCCTTGATATTATCATGCCGTTTTTCGACTTCTGAAGGTATTGGAAATGTTTAACCAGACTAACCAAAAGTAAAGGTTTTTGTCCATTTCAAGACTTCGCCTTTTTTACTATGAAGAACTGGATCATAATAATTAAAACCGAGAAGGATTTATATTTATGTGCAAAAAGACATTTTCTATTTTGTTCGTTTTATTTTTTTCAATATTTTCGTACGCAGCCAATCCAGATGGGGCGACTTATCAAAAAATTATGAAAGAAATTAATTTTGGCCAGCAGAAAGTCTCTGCCTTGGGCAATTCCTATCGGGCTCAAGTCCCAGCCTTGTCTGCTGCAGTAAAAGAGATGAAGGAAGCCTACAACTTTTATCAAGCAGAATTGAAATCGAATAAGCCGACACAGGCCAATGCGGCCTTGGCGCGGGCACTGAATGCACAAAAAAAATATGAACTGATTCAAAAGTCATGGGGCAATTATGAAAGCTACCGTAACGATTACCAAAAAAGAATGAATACCTATTTAACAAGTGAGATGTGCACCGTCAGCACACCCAGCAATCTATGTTCGCAGATTGAAAGAATGATGGGCTTGTCCGAGCAGCCTTCATTCTACGATACAAAAGAAAAGCACGATCAAATTGTGACTAAAGATGTTCGTTTGCTGGCGCGAAAAGTTCGAATTCGGCAATCGGCGCGGGTTGCAGGTGGTGGCAACAGACAAGAAGGAAGAATTGTAGGTTTAGTAGCGCCACGGTCATCAGAGCCAGGCAATGAAACAGGGACAGGATCATGTCGTTGGAGAGGCTCACCTAAAATTTATTTTTCACAAAGTTGCTCTTCTTCACGATTCTGCATGGGTTCTGTTTCCTGTGGCAATTCGGTTGTTAAAAGGGTCATTTGCCCTTTCAAGGCCGGGGCCTACACATGCCCTCAGTCAGCGGATGAGTGCAAGTCGCAATCCGATGCGGGCGCTGTAAAATTTATTTCTGCAGTTAAATCACAGAGTGTGGGGAACTAAGTGAAATTCGTCATCGCTTTATTTTTAATAATCAGTTCGCAGCTGGCTTCTGCTGGGCTTAGCCCCTTTGTGACTTTAGAAGGAAAAGTTCTTAAAGTGACAAATGAAAGTTTGTATCTACAAATAGATAAGAAAAAAGTACGAATTCCACTTCGATATTTAGGCGAAAAAGATGATTTTACAGTGGGTGACGAAGTTGCGATAGAGCTTGAGCGATCGCAGCACGATGAAGTTTTAGAATTGCATAAGCAAAACAAGTAAGGATTGCAGGATGAAAAAATATACACTTTTAATATTTAGTTTGTTTGTTTTTATGGTTTTATCGAACACAAGTTTTGCAGCCTCGAAAAAAGCGCCTCAGGCCGCAGATCAAAAAGCAGATGGCTCGGAGGGATTTCAGCCAGCAAGCATTGATGGGCCTGGACCAGTTGTGCCACCGGGCAGTGTTGGAAATGTCGAAGATATTCCAAATCAAGCCGACGGGGCGGCTCCAGTTGCGCCAGTGCTTGGAGCAACACCAGCCGACCAAGCTCCTTCGGAAACAAATAATAGTCCGCAAGTTAAGTTAGTGCCTCTGGCCCAATCGAACCCACCAGAGGCTGTGGTTCCTAGGTCGTACACAAAAAACTGCCGCTGGATAAAAGACAGTGCAGTGGTTTTAACTGTGGCTTCCTGTGAAAATAAAAAAGTTTGTGTTGGTCGAGTCAGTTGCGGAGGCCTTGCAGGTTCAATCGGTGAAGAGGTCCAGTGTGAAGCAGTGAATGAACAATGTCCTGCGGCTGCCGCGTGCGCACAAGCTCCAAACGTTTTTAAAGTTCATCAGCCCAATAATTTTTTACGAAGTAAAACTGCAAAATCGACGAAGCCAGCAACATCAGGGACGGGATCAACTACGGGACCTGCAACTAGATAGTTGCCAATTTAATTTTTTTGTTTGATGACAAAATCAAGGGGTGGGAACCTATAACAGTATGTCTTTAACCATCAGATACTGGGGAGTGCGAGGGTCACTTCCATCTTCACCAACGCCAGGGAATTGGGCTCTTCATATCGAGAGCCTGATGAGGCAGTTTTTGGCCTCTGGCGCTAGAAATGTGTCAGATATTCCTAAATTTATGAGCACCTTCGAGACAGCGCAAATCGGCGGCTACGGT
>DGYJ01000066.1:14349-15833 GCA_002396665.1 Bdellovibrionaceae bacterium UBA5009 | reverse complement strand
CACTTGTGTTGAGGTGGCAAGTCCTAAGCAACAAATCATCATCGATGGTGGAAGCGGTATCAGGATTTTAAGTGATCGTCTTATGTCTGGAACATTTGGTTCTGGCCGTGGTCCATTCCATATTTTTATGACCCATTTTCATTGGGATCATATTATAGGTTTGCCATTTTTTACTCCGCATTTTTTACCAGGTGTTCAGATTCATTACTATGCAGTTCAATCTGATATTGAAAATTTAATTAAAGGCGTCTTTCGAAAACCATACTTTCCAGTGGAATTTAAATCTTTGCCTGCAAAAATTTTCTTCCATGTTCTAGAGCCTCGAAAACCTTTTGTTTTAAAAGATATGACGATCACTCCGTATAAGCTTGATCATCCAGATGAGTGCTGGGGATACAAAATCGAGTCCGAAGGCAAGGCCTATTCCCATTGTGTGGATACCGAGGGAACGCGCGTGAGTCGCGAAGAGCTTGCTGGTGATCTTCCTTTGTACCAGGGTGTGGATTTGATGTACTTCGATGCCCAATACACTTTTCAAGATTTAGCAGAAAAAGCAAACTGGGGCCACAGTGCTGCGCAGATTGGTTTGGATCTTGCGTTTAGGGAGTCCATCAAACAAGTTCTATTTACCCATCATGACCCAGGGGCCAGCACGCAACAGATTCAAGATCTGAAAGGTCAAACCTTAGAATATTACAACTGGCGTTTAGAGCACGCTAAGGATTGCAACGAAACCATACCCGAAGTGAAATGGGATTTCGCCCACGAAGGTTTGGAAGTTAAACTTTAAATTGTGTAAGTCGCAGGATTTAAAATACAGCTGTGCAGCTGTTGACAGCTTGGGGACGCCATTTTTCTTTTACCCAAGTCACGAAGTCGTTTTTTTCTATCAGATGAGTAATTTGTGGTCTGAACTTGAAGGCAATAAAACCTAAAACTCCGTGACCAACGACGGCGGCCCATGGGCCTGGGCTATGGCCGTTGATCAGGCCTGAGCTTGGCGCAGCAAATCCCATAAAAGTTTGTCTAAGATAAGAAAAAATATGCACTGTTCTTTTTGCCAGGGGGTGTTTGCTTTCTTTAATTCGGTTTGAAAACTCGCCCCAGCCAAAACTTGTAAAGCTGGCTGCGCCAGTCACAGTTAACAGTGGAACCCAAAAGTTGGCGCTATGAAGTGATTCGCCTAAATGATCTAAATTTAAAATTCCAAATCGGGTCGCATTGACCGCAAAATACAGACTCATATTTGACAAATATCTTCGAGCCAGTGAGGAGCCGCTATTGCCATGGAGACTTTTCTTTTTAATTCCAAATTTTTCAAAGGCCACTGAAATTTTATCATCCACTTTTTCAGTCATTTGGGTCCACGAGTCCGGATCTATTCCAAATTTTAAATTGATGAGCCAATTGTAAGTGATCAGCATATATTTCTGACTGGTCTCTAGATCAGAGGCATGGAGCCAGTAAATGGTATCATAACCAGT
>DGYJ01000066.1:12976-14168 GCA_002396665.1 Bdellovibrionaceae bacterium UBA5009 | reverse complement strand
TAACCAGTAGTCACTACGGTGATAGCAAGTCCAAGCCAATGTTTTTTGATATTGGCTTTTGTTTCTTGGATTTCGCTGGAAACTTTTTCTTTCAAGGCACGGCCAAAAGCTAAAAATTTTGGTTTCTTCACTTTTTCAAATTTTGTATTTTTAATATTTTGGTCATCAAAATCTTTTACGACATCCTGAATGACTTCTTCAGAGTCCGTCGAGATAAGAACCTGCTGTCCCGTTTTTTCTGCTAAGTCCCTGGCGATTTCGCCGATTTCTTCAGGGTCAATTTGCTCGATCACTTGGGTTTCCGTAAGGAGGGGTTTTTGTTTATCACCACTGCTCATCACAAGAGCCGGTGCATCGTTGGATATCGATGCGTAGTCCTGTCCCAAGCTGGGCACAGAGTGTACAAAAAATAGACAGGCCAAGATGGCCTTAGCGATCCTAGAGCGCATTAAATCTCCTTAAACAGCAGCAATCATGCGAGCAATTCATATGTTTTAGGAATGCAATCTGAGGGCCTAAGATGTGTGCATGAATTGCGCGCGAATTGTAGGCCTTAATTTAATGCTTTGAATGCTTGCAAGCATTTGAAATCGCTGACCATTCCACGATCGAAACAATTATATTGATTGAATTAATCAAAATGATTATAATGATTATGAGGTGATTATGAAGAAGATGACATCAACATCAGCAAAAACGAATTTTGGAGATGTCTTAACGACATCGCAAAGAGAGCCCGTTATCGTTGAGAAAAACGGCAAAGCAGTTGGTGTTGTTATCAGCTATGAGGCTTTTAAAGATTATCAGAATACGATGAAAGCCCAAGACAAGTACTGGGGACAGCTGGCAGAGCAAGCGACAGAGATGATGGGGAAAGAAAAGTCTTTAAAGTTGCTGAAGGACCTTTAGAGCGATGCTCGATATTAATATTTCAAAAACTGCCGGGAAATTTTTAAAAAAGCTCTCTGGCAAGCCTGCTAAGCAAATAAAAAATAAGCTTTTGCAAATGATGGAAAATCCATATCCGCAGGATTCGGTAAAACTGCAAGGATACCCATTTTTTAGGGTGGATTCAGGTGAGTACAGAATTATCTATTTTGTTGAAGACAAGACCCTCAACATCAAAATAATTGGAAAGCGAAATGATGACGAGGTTTATAAAAAACTTCAAAGGTCAGATTGAGGATTAAGC
>DGYJ01000066.1:12537-12804 GCA_002396665.1 Bdellovibrionaceae bacterium UBA5009 | reverse complement strand
ATAGATTGAGGATTAAGGTTCGGTCCCTTTTTTAAAGACCAGTTGAACTTCATTTGCAGCAGGCTGGGAGTTTGAACCTCCAACGGAAGAGGCTGCGCCAGCAGCGGCCCCGGGGGTTTGATCATCAATTGTGTTTTCAACTTTTAGAATTTCAAATTGATCAGCAAGGGAAGATAATTTCATGTTTTGAACAACGGCATTTTCTGGCCACTTAAAATCAATTTCTGGATCGTTCAAAGAAAGCTCTTTCATCAAGGCGACCCACAC
>DGYJ01000066.1:8708-12374 GCA_002396665.1 Bdellovibrionaceae bacterium UBA5009 | reverse complement strand
CACCGGGACAGCACCGCTACCACCTGTCAGATTTGTTGCTTTATTATTGTCGTAACCGACCCAAACCAGCGAAGTCCTTTGCGGAGTAAAGCCAGCAAACCAAACATCTTTGTAATCACTTGTCGTCCCAGTTTTCCCAGCCGCTGGGCGAGTAAACCCACTGGCCGTAACCGCCTTGGCCGTGCCTGAAATCAATGTGTGCTTCATCATCCCAATCAAACTTGCGGTGGCCGCAGGATCGACGACACTTTGGTGATCGGCACTTTGTTGAAAAATATTTTTTCCCTCATTGTCGACGACAGAAGCAATAAAACTTAAATTGATTTTGTCCCCAAATCTAGAAATCGTATTGTAGGCTGTAAGGACTTCGATGGGTTTCATTTCAAAGGCGCCAAGACTGAGCGCAGGGACAGCTTGCATTTTCGATTGCAGCCCCAGGGCCTGGGCAGTGGAAATAATATTTTCTAGACCTATTTGCATTCCAAGATTTGCTGTCGAAGCATTGAGACTGTTTTTTAAAGCAAAAAATAAGGGAATTTTTCCGTAGTATTTTTTGCTGTAATTTTCGGGCTTCCATTTTTGCTTGTCGTATTTGTATTCGATCAATTCATCTTGGATGGGGCTAACAGCCGTCCAAGATTTTCCATCCTTGGGTTCAGCGCTAAGTGCAGTCAAATAAACAATCGGCTTCATGATCGAGCCCACCTGGCGCTGGCTATCCACGGCTCGATTAAATTGAGTCATCCGATAAGATCGGCCACCAACGGCCACATCAATGAGCCCAGTGCGGGAATCCACTGACAGAACAACGCCTTCAAGAGAAAGGCCTTTTTCCTTATTGGCTTTTAAATTTTTGCTTGTGGTTTCAAGTTTGTTTAAGTGATTAGCCAGTGATTCTTGGGCAATTTGCTGGGCTTTTAAATCAAGGGAAGTATAAATTTTGCTGCCCTCGATGGGAAGATTCAGCTGTTTCATTTGTTTTCGAACGGCATCAATAAAGTACGGGGCTGTTTCAGCAGCCAAGCGCGCGGATTGGGTCGGTAAGCCTGTTGAAGTTGCCGCATTCATTTCTGTTTCAGAAATAAAATTTTGATCTTTCATTCTTTTTAAAACCAGATCCCGTCGGGATTTAGTTTTTTCTGCTTTTCGGTAAGGGTCATAAACGCCAGGGCCATTCAGAATAGCAGCCAATAAAGAACATTCTGGCAAATTCAAATCAGAAATATTTTTTTGAAAGTAATGTTTTGCCGCTGCAGGAAAGCCCAGCAGTTGAAAGGGTCCGCTTTGCCCCATGTAGATAATATTTAAATACAATTCTAAAATTTGATCTTTTGTGTATTTAGATTCTAAAAGCACCGCCAGAACAAGCTCCTGGGCTTTTCGTTTATAAGTTTTTTCATTGGTTAAAAAATAATTTTTGACCAATTGCTGGGTGATGGTGCTACCGCCCTGGGCATTTTTCCCCCTGGTGATGTTTTTAACAAAAGCCCTGGCAAGCCCTGTCCAACTGAATCCTTGATGTTCTAAAAAGTCAGAATCTTCGATGGCCATCACGGCATTCAGGCAATTCGGAGGAATTTGGCTGATGGAAACATTTTCCTGCATGATGGGGTCACTGCCCACATACTGAGCAAATAGTTCGGGCTCAAACTGGGCAACAGCAGGTTCGGAGGCCACAATCAGATTTTTTTTATCGATCAGCAAAGCTTGAACGCTAGAGTCGCCATTTGTAAAAAGAAGGCAGGAGTCCAATTCCGATCCATTTGCAAATGCGGCCTGTGCATGGGGGAAGTAGCTGGTGCATTTTTCTGCAGAAAGAAATTTGTAGTCGTGGATTTGCAGGGATTGGGCTTCGGTTCGCTCTCGGTAATTTCGTCTTTGCAGTTCGGATAACACAAGTGAGCGCTGAAAAACTTGTCCGTCATGAAAACTAATAGGCTTAGAGTAGTACTCTGTGCTTTGAATAAATTTTTTAGCATCAAGTTTTTTGTTTAACTCATCTTCGAAGCCAAAGATGGCATAGGCCACACTCATGATGGAGAGCGTTAACACTGTTGTAATGATCAGTAAAATGGTCTTTAATCGGGCCTGTAACATAGTTCCTAAATCTTAATCGAAGAGGTTCCATTTCACAATGAAATTGAATACTGCACAATTCGAAACCATCGCCGTCAAAGTTTTAGAAAATTGGAAAAAAGCAAATTTGATACATTTCAAGGTCGACGAAAAAGTTGTCTTGAATCGCATGATCGAAGCTTTGAAAGAAGACTATCAAAAAGAGTTGGATCTTGAGAAAGACGTCAACAAGATGTTGGATCAGCTCGAAAGAACAAATCCTGGTGATTTTCAACGGTACAAAATGTATCCCCTTTTAAAACAAAAAATGGCGAAAGAAAAAAAGGTGATCCTATGATTTTGTCAGAAGATCGACAAACGAACTGGGCCCATATCTTGACGGATTCTGTTTGGGAAGATGATTTGGTCGACTTTACCGATTATGATCAAGACCTTCGCCAAGCGAAGTTGGCGATAGCCGCATTTGTAAAAGAAGACTCTGATATTGATCAAAGAGCAAAAGCCAAGGTGGCCTCTCTGAAAAGAGGAGTTGTCGAAGGCAGTCCCGAGTGGGATGTGATGTATAAGAAATATTATGAAGAAGAGCGAGGCAAGCGTGGCCAAAAATAAAAAGAAAGCTGCACCTAAAAAAACTGCAGCTAAAAAGGCAACTCAAAAACCGACAAAAAAAGCTATTGCAAAAAAAGCAACTCCGCAAGTTGCTGCTAAAAAAAGTAAAATTAAAAAAGCTACAAAAGCTAAATCTGCGAAACAAGTTAAAGTCGCAGTCAAAAGCTTAAAAGCTGCCCCGGCGACAAAGGCCAATGCGCAACCGAAGTGGTCTGATATTTTGACTCCGCTGGATGATCGTTTGATTGTGACCTTGGCGGCCAAAGAAAAAATGACGGCCGGCGGGTTGTACATTCCAGATACAGTTCAATCTTCAGAGGCCCATCGTCAAGGTGTCGTTGTTTGTGTGGGTCGTGGACATCGAAACAAAAAAGGTCAGGTTCGACCATTGGATGTTAAAACAGGAGATCAAGTTTTGTTTTCAGATTATTCTGGCGACAAAATCGAGTTTCAAGGTCAAACAGCATATATTTTGCGCGAAAGCGAAATCGTTGGCGTATTAGGTTAAGGAATAAAAAATGATGAATAACAAATTAAAAAAAATACTTTCAGTTCTTGCGACGATGATGACAGTTCAGTCAGCGATGGCCCTATCTGTGGATTGGGGTGGAACTTACCGCTTTGAATTTACCGAAGTGGATCGTCCCAGTTTGACGACTCCCTATGCGCGCAAGTCCTATGGTTTGAATTATCTAGGGCTGACCGGGCATATTATTGGGTCTGATGGTTTTCATATTCATACAAAATTTGATATTTTCGGAAACTCCAATGCCGCTTATCAAAACACTCAATTTGGTGAAATTTGGGGATTGGGAACTGCAAGCTCAAATTCGAATCCAAATTCATCATCAAATGCCACATCTAAAAGTGGAGCCAATTCGAATATCAAAGTTTTGAAATTGTATTTGAATATTCAGCAAGAGTACGGATCCATTTTGATTGGTCGCACGCCTTTTCAATTCGGTTTGGGGATCAATCACG
>DGYJ01000066.1:5903-8591 GCA_002396665.1 Bdellovibrionaceae bacterium UBA5009 | reverse complement strand
GGGATCAATCACCATGCCGGGCTTGGTTTGTTTGACCATTATCAAAATACTTTGGATATGGTGGGGTATAAATTTGTTGTGGGTAATTTGTACTTTATGCCCTATATCGCTCGCGTTTATGACAACGGGTATTCACAAGGTGGGGTTCTTCAAGACGAAGCTTTCGTGATCGAATACAACAATGACGATGCAGGTTCTGAAATTGGATTGATGATGGAGCGCCGAAAAGGCAGCAACCAAGTGAATGATGTGCCCGTGAATACCGGTGCGTCGCCTACGAATAATCCCAATGGAATTAGTGTGGATAGCCCAGTGTCTAGAACAGATCTGTCTTTGCAAAGAACAAGTTTTGTTTTGGGTCGTGAATGGAGTGCCTTCACATTTAAAATGGAAGCTGGATTTATTACTGGTGATCTTGGTTTGCAAAAAAATGGTAAAGGCGTGAAGTGGAATGCCTATGGAATCGCCACTGAAATGAACTTTCCGCGCCCAGAATCAAAATGGGAGTGGAATATCAAAACGGGTTTAGCAACGGGTGATAATCCAGACACTGAAGATTATGAAAGCTTTCATTTTGAAAGAAACTATGATGTTGCCTTTTTATTGTTCAATCATCGACTAGGTTCTTACGATGTTCTTCGAACGGGTTTGATCCGTGATCAATACAACTCGTCAACGGGTGCAGAAACCACAGGGGTTGGTGATTCTTTAGATGATGAAGCGATCAGCAACTCGGCGTACTTTTCACCAACTTTGAAATACAAGTGGAGTGAAAAAACTGATTTGTTAAACACCATCACGGCTGCACAAATTGTAGCAAACCCAATTTCTGGAGTTACTGTTGACAAATCCCTCGGATTTGAGTGGGATATAAGTGTAGTGCATCGCCCACGCGAAAAAGTTCAGTGGATCAACCAACTTGGTCTTTTATTCCCAGGTTCGGCATTCAAAGTGAACTCTGTCGCAGGGTCTGATAAGAATTTTACATATGGATTTGCAACTAAGGCCGCCATCAGCTTTTGATAACAGCAGGTAGCAACTTGTACGGCATCTAGATTACATCAAGAATCATCATGAAAATGGTGGTGAGCAGGGCCCGGGGGTCGCAAGATCCCCGGGTATTTTTTTATAATTTCAAATGTTTCATTGCGGAACAAAAATTCAATAATTTATCTCATATTTTGACAAATTTCATTTTGAGCCGAAAATTTTCTTCCACTTGATCTCATTTGACATAGGGGTGAACCTATTTGATTCTGCGATTCTGTGCGCTTTATAAATATCAATCGGGGTCCGATAGAGCTCTATCCAAGAATATAAAGTTATTTGTGTCTGTAGTTTAAGTCTTGGCGGGGGAGCTTCGATGAATACCATTCAACGTTTAGTTTATGCTTTTAAACTTTCATTTTTTATATCATTGCTTGCCTTAACAGACTGTTCGATGAATGGAAAAATTTTATCGATACAACAGCTCGCCAGCTCTTCATCATCTGCACAAACAAATTTTTCACTTTTAAGCCCAAGCACGAACTTAAGTAAGTCATTTCGCCCTGTCGTAAGGGCAGCTGGTATAAGTGTTGGGAGCCAAGTTTCATTGTATAGTGATTCAAATTGTTCAACATCAGTGAAAACCCAAACAGCAAGTGCTTCAACAATCGATATTAGTCTGAATTTGAATTATGGGCTTTACAATATTTACTCAGCAATAGTGACCGGAGGGGTTAGTTCAGGATGCAAGTCTACCGGGATCAGTTACACTGCTGATTATGTCTACGGAAGCGGATTTCCTTTAGGAAAGGCAGATGTGCCATTTTACTATCCACAAGATGTTAAGGTTAATTCACTTGGTGAGATTTTTATATTGGACAGAGTGAGTGCTCGAATTATTAAATTAAATTCCAACTATGTTTATGAATCCACAATTGGTTCCCATGGAGCAGGTGCTGGCCAGTTCAGCAATCCAACCTCGATTGCAATTGATTCTTCTGGGAATATTTATGTAGCTGATTCTTTGAATCAGCGCGTGCAAAAGTTTAATTCATGGGGGACATTTGTTATGCAATTTGGAAGTGCAGGGTCCAGTGACGGGCAAATGTCTTCTCCGACGGGCATTGCATTGGATACTGCTGGGAACATTTACATTGCAGAAAGTGGTAATCGCCGAATTCAAAAATTTGATCGATCCGGAAATTACCTTATGAAGTTTGGAGCTGCTGGGACTTCAAATGGAAATTTTGGAGCAAATCTTGGACGTCTTGTCGTTGATGGATCTGGTAACATTATTGTTCTTGATACTGGAAATAATCGTGTCCAAAAATTCAATTCATCAGGGGCCTATGTTAGCAAATTTGGTTCTGTTGGCAGTACAGACGGACTTCTTTCTAATCCGAATGGAATTGCTTTAGACTCCTCTGGAAATATTTTTGTTGCAGATACTGGAAATGAACGGATTCAGAAATTTGATTCATCGGGTGCATATTTATCTCAGTTTGGAACAAGTGGTGAGGGAAATGGTCAGTTCCAATTGTTGAAAAATTTGGCCTTTGATTTGTCAGGTAACATATTGGCCGTCGACGCTACTAAAGGTGATTTGCAAAAATTCGATGCCAATGGAACTTTTTTAAGTGTGTCGGGAAGTCAGGGAATTGCAACTGGGCAATTTAGAAGATCAAGTTCTGTGGCAGTTGT
>DGYJ01000066.1:0-5702 GCA_002396665.1 Bdellovibrionaceae bacterium UBA5009 | reverse complement strand
AAAAGCAATAATAGAGTTCAAAAATTTAATTCAAGCGGAGTTTTCTTACTTCAAATAGGTTCCTATGGAACAGGAGCTGGACAGCTGTCTTTGCCATCCTCTGTGGCGTTGGATTCTTCTGGAAATGTCTATGTCGGCGATGATGGAAATGGTCGAATTCAAAAATTTGATTCAAATGGTAATTTTATTGTGCAGATTGGAACACCAGGTGGAGCTAGTAATCAGATACAGTCTGTTCAAAGTTTAGCAGTTTCAGCATCTGGCAATATTTATATGATTGATAGTTCTGGATTTTCACTGAAGAAATACAATTCTGCAGGTGTTTTTCAATATAGTATAACTCCTGCGACCCTTAGTAATCCAAGCGGCGTAGCTGTGGACGCCAGTGACAATATTTATATTAGTGATGATGGTGATGATTATATTAAAAAGTACGATACTACAGGGACTTACTTAGGAGCAATTGGTTCTGCAGGTACTGGTAACGGACAGTTTGATAATATCTCCGGAGTTGCTCTGGATTCATCCGGAAATATATATGCTTCAGACTCTGATAATTATCGAATTCAAAAGTTTGACTCTTCTGGTGTTTATCAATCTCAATTTGCTGTGGAAGATTATTATCCACAATTATTATCAGTCAGTCCTAGCGGTTATATTTTTGTTCCATTTGCGAATGGTCTTGTTCGAAAATATGATCAATCAGGCAACGAGCAAAGCTATTAAATAAAAAGGCCCATCATTTAAGGGGCCTTCAGTTTATATTTTAAAATTTAAATCTTAGAATCCTCTGAATGGCGTCACAGGGCCTTGTTGAAGGCTACCGTTTTGCAAAGTTGTATTCGGAGTGATTGTATTCACTGTTCCAGATCCTCGGCCAAGATTGTTTCTGATCTGAAGAAGTGAAGTGCTTGGTGTCACGTTGGGTCTTGCAGGAAGATCAGATGCACCAAGTGTCGTCGTTGATGAGCCTGTTGTCGTGCTGTTGGCAACACCAGATGTTCCTGTCGCAGTAGTCGTAGAACCAGTTGTTGCAGAGCCAACCTCTTGAAAGATTTTACCATTCAATACGATGGTGCTTGGGCGACCAGACATATAGTCGAATTGATCCAAAGAATTCAATCGTGTTTCAAAAGTTGTTTGTGCTGTCATCGGATCCAATTGGCCTAGGCTGCTAAAGTTCGACAAAATTCCGTTGCCGTATTCTCTGACAGTGCCGCTCATGTTGTTGGCGTACTGACGGCTGATGATGTCGGCTTGAACAGCTGAATTTAATCCATCATTTGTTGCTGCAAACAATCCACTAAAAACATTTTGGAATAAAGTTTTTTGTAAGGCCAAGGCTTGTAAAGCAGTTGTGGCGTCTGTCGTACGACCTTGCGAAATGGCCAATTTAGAATCTCGGGCGTACTCGCTGCCTTTCAGTGCGAGCTGGGCTAAAACTTTCACGCTCATATTTGTCAAGCTTTCACGGATTTCAGAGTAGTCTGCAAGGATTGAAGAGTGCAGGCTTTTCATTTCTTTTAAAAGCTCTTGGGATTTGGAATTAAAATCAGTAAATGATGTTTGCATTTCTGAGGCTACCAATTGGGCCTGTTGCGGATTCAGGGCGCTCGCTTGATCTTTTGCATAGTCACCGATCGCGAAAGACACAAACTGACTTTGTAAAGACTCTTCGATGTTTTCTTTGTAATAGTCTAGGGCTTCGTCTTTATCAATTTTATTTGATTTTTTGCTTAGCAATGTTTTGAACTTGTCCATTCGGCAAGTCAGTTTTGCTCGGTCTGAAGATTTGCTTTCACATTTCTTTTCGATTTCAGCAAATTTTTTCGCAGATGGCGAAAGCTCTACTTTTTCTTCATTAGAGTCTTCGCTGTCCTCACTGGCAACTTTGTCTGCATTCACATTACCTTCAGATGAATCAGAAGATTTTTTAACCAGCGGGGATTGTTGAATCACTTCTTTCATGGCATCGCGATATTCGCTAAGATCGCCTAAATTATTTTGTGCTGTAATACCAAGTCCCGTCGTGATTTCGCCAGAACATGTTCCAGTCCCAGTGCAGGGCATACCAATGGCTTCCATGGCATCTTTATCTAGTTTTAATTGCATCATGACTTGATCATCTTCACCGATTGATAATTTAACTGGGTAGGTTTTGCCATTCACAGTAGCTGTCGCAATGATTTGTTTGCGACCTTGGTTTGTTGTTGCGGCAGCGCCTGAAGCTTTTACAGCATCGCGATCGGCAGGTGCATCTCCAGAAGAATTGTCATCAGCACTTTCTGAATCATCTGATGGCGGTGGTGGAAGTTCATCATTCGAGTTTGGCGATCTTCCTTCAGCAGAAGTCGAGCTCATGATGACGATCCCTTCAGCTTGAGGGGCTCCCAATTGGGCGAACTGGGCATGGTGTGGATTCGCATCGTACTGATGGAATGAAGTGCTAAATCCCAGGACTGCCACCAGGCCTGTGACCAGAATCCACTTCTTTTGTGCATCAGACATTTCGTTCGACTTAAACATAAAGCCTCCTCAAATAGATAAACTTTTAAAACTTCTTCACAAGCCTATAGATTGCCATTCCAGGGCCATTTCGATTTTTGACCCCAAAAGTCCTAAGAAATTGATTTTTCAAACGATTTTTAAAGACACGGGCAGCGGATCAAATTGAGACTGTGTCTAAAATTTGGTGTCTCAGTTTGATAAAATCTAAAATCGTAAATTTTTTCAATGACTTGCTTGTTGGTAGAAGCCTGGGTATAGAAATCCGTGAAGGACGAATATGGCGCAATTTAAATGGACTAGAAGCCAAAGGCCTGAATCCGTAAGCCCAGAAAATTGGGCTGATTGGACTTGGCAACTGCGGAACTCGCTAAAATCCCAACAGGATTTTCAGCGTTATTTTGTCTTAAGCGAAAGCGAGCAGCGCTGCTTTCGTGAAGGCGGCGAGCTTTTTAATATTCGTACAACTCCCTATTATGCCTCTTTAGCTAGGGCCCATGAAGAAGACCCAATTCGTAAAATTTTGATGCCTAAAAGTGAAGAGCTTTCGAGTGCAACAGTGGCCCAGCAAATGCCTGATCCCTTGGGTGAAAAAAAGAATCAGGTCACAAACCGATTAATTCATCGTTACTCAGATCGAGTGCTGTATCTTATCACTGATGTTTGTAGTGTTTACTGTCGCTTCTGCACACGAAAACACTTCACCGGATCTGATCAAGCATTGATTCATACAGAGGATCATCAAAAAGCATTGCAGTATTTGAGATCCCATCCCGGTGTGCGCGAAGTGATTCTTTCTGGTGGTGATCCGCTGACAGTTTCTGATTCGGCCCTGGATCGAATTCTATTTGATCTTCGTCAAATTTCGACTGTAGAAATAATTCGTATCGGAAGTCGCATGCCAGTGGTGGCCCCACAAAGAATCACGACGGATCTTATGCAAATGTTGCGAAGACATAAGCCAGTTTTTTTAATGACTCATTTTAATCACCCGCGCGAGATCACCGAAGAGGCCGCCATCGCCGTGGAAAATTTTGTGGATCATGGTGTTCCAGTCATGAACCAGATGGTTTTGCTCAATGGAGTGAATAATCATCCAGCCATTGTACAAGCATTGTCGCGAAGGATGTTATATCTGAGGGCGAAGCCCTATTATATGTTCCAGTGCGATCCTTCCCTGGGAACGGATCATTTGCGAAATTCCATTGATCAATCTTTAGAAATTCAAAAAGAACTATGGGGGCATCTGTCGGGTCTGGCCATGCCGAACTATGCAGTTGATATACCTGCTGGTGGCGGCAAAACAGTCTTAACGCCAAACTTTGAAATTGAAAACAAAGTAGCAACAGAAGATGAATCTTCTGTGCGCACCTATGTGGGATGGGATGGCGTCAAGTCGGATTATATCAGTCCGCCCAAGGCGAAAATAAAAATCCCACTCGATGCTGAAAATTATTTTCACGAGTGGGATCAATTAAAGTCCGCAAAACTTTAAGTTTCGATTTTATTGAACTTCAAATCTTAGAATTAAGTTTGTGTAAGAGTAGCTTCCTGAAATTTCTTTATCTAACCAGTTCGTAGAATTAAAATTTTCAAGCCCAATAGCAAATTTAGAACTTGTTCTGTAAAGTGCACCCCAGCGAAATGTAGGCCCGATCACGCTTTTTATGCTCGACGAAGATGACGTTGTGCTTGGGACTTCGGCTTGGGTAATTCCAAGCCCTGGAGCTGCGTAAAGATCCCAGAACCCTGGGTAGAGATGTGCTTTAAAAGAAAAACCAAGATGCGAAGCTTGGGTTGTTTTGATTGAACCTTCTTTTCCAGAATGAAGAAAATAAGGGGCAATTCCTGTCGAATCTGATTTCATTGTTTCGTAATCTGCACCAATATTTCCTGCTCCTGAATTCATACCTAAAATGACATCCCATGCGCCTGGGGCTTTCGGTTTTGTTTGGACAACAACAGGTTGTACAGGAACAGGGTCAATGATCACAGGTTTGCTGGGGTGTTCAACACGAGTGGGAACAGTTGTTGTTGTTACCGGTGAAGCAGTGGTGACTGCGCTATTTGTTGAAGTTGCGGTTTTGTCATTGTTGGCATTTGATTTTACAGGTGCTGATTGGGCCTCTGACATAAATGTAAACAAGACAAAGCTTGCGAGTGTGGTTTTTAAAATTGATTTCATTTTATCTCCTTTTTCTTGTTAATAATAAAAATTAAATTTTTTCTAACCTTGCATATTTAACGACAAACTTTTTAATGGTTTGATCTGCAAACAAAACGCTGACTTTAAGATCATCTCCTGATCCTTCAGTCGCATAAACTGATCCAACCCCAAAGGTGGGATGTTTCACCCGCATTCCTTTGCTGTAGGCCGATTTTGATGACGAAGAGCCATCACCAAAATCGCTGTCGTAATCGGGGAAAGATTGGGATTCAAAACTTGAATCTGAATATGAATTTCGTTGGCTGCTATTGGATCTTGAAAAATAAGACGCCTGGCTACCAGAATCCGAGGCATGTCGTTGAAAAAAAGAATTCATTTCCATCGCCGATTTGAACTGAACTAAATCTTTTGGAATTTCAGCAATGAATCTGGATGGTGGGTTCATTTGCTCTTGGCCCCAGATCCTTCGAGTTCGTGCGTAGGTCAGCCACAAATCTTGGCGGGCACGGGTCATGCCGACGTAGGCTAAACGTCTTTCTTCTTCCATGTCCTCTTTGTCATCATTGTCAAAGGACTGACTTGGGAAAAGATTTTCTTCGAGCCCCACAATAAAAACATAGGGGAATTCGAGTCCCTTTGAAATATGCAAAGTCATCATAGTGACAGCCATCACGCTATCATCAAGTTTGTCCACATCGGAAACCAAAGCCATTTCTTCAAGGAAGGTTTGCAAACTGGCTTCTTGGTGGCGTTCTTGAATAAATTGTGCAATGGCATTGTCGAGCTCTTCTAAGTTTTCAATCCTAGCTTGGGCTTCTGGCGTGTCTTCGATTTTTAATGCTTTTAAATACTCTGTGCGATCCAAAACCATTTGATAAAATTCATGCAAAGAATAATTTTGAGAAAGTGAGCCAAGCTCAACTAGCAAATCATAAAATCTTCTCAGCTTTGAAGTTGTTCCAGCATTGAAAAGTCTTTGATCCAAGGCCTTGGGAAGTGCATCGAATAAAGTTAACTTTATTCGATGCAC
>DGYJ01000065.1:69490-80205 GCA_002396665.1 Bdellovibrionaceae bacterium UBA5009 | reverse complement strand
ACGTATCCAGGTGGGGGACTTAAATAGGTCTCTACGACTTTAATCGAACCCTCTTTAGGGACATCAAGCTGAATTTTTTTTATTGGCTGGATCTGGTCATACACTACAAGAGTTGCTTTGATCTGTTTAAGATCATCCCTTTTATATTCAAAGTTTTCAAAAACTGCACGATGACCGCCATTAAAATCAATTTGCAATTGCTGGCATGACAGCGAAATTAAAATTTTCTTTTCTTGCCACAATTGACATGAAAATTTTTTACCTAAAATTGAAGTTTGCAATCCCAAAACATCTTCCAAGGACTGGGGGTCGAATTCAAAATCGACTTTTGAATTGTCGACAAACTTAACCCTTGCAAAGGACATTCTGTTTTTTTGACAAGAAAAAAAATAAGTCGATGTCGTTTCAATTTTTGAAGTTGCATCTTCAGACCGACTTGATGTTATTCGCTCACAGTTAAATATTTTTTTTGTTTTTTTATTGGGATGAGCTTCTAAGTCGAAGGCTTTATTCATTAAAATAAAAGGATTATGCTTGGGGAGTAATTTTTTATGTGCAACTTCTGACTGAAGTGCAGACCATGCTTGATCAAAAATTTGCCCGGCCTGCAAAGAAACCAGGGACCATTCTGCCTGGAAATTATTGTTCAAGTTGGACTTTGGCCCCGCTAGTACAGATGCAAAAGGGCTTACAATGAACACTGCGAAAATAATTTTTTTAAAGGTCTGCATAATTTCACTTTCAGCCAAGTAAATTGATTGTTTTTTTAAGATTACTCACTAAACTTGGGAATAGCTACAGGAGGACGTGTCGTGTCGAAAATGTCAGAAAGATTCTGGACCTCAAAGTACCATTCCAGTGTTCCACACAACATTGAAAAGTATAACTACCAACAGATCATAGATGTCTTTGATGAGGCTGTTCAAAATTATAAAGATCAAAAGGCTTTCGAAAACATGGGCGTTCACCTGAGTTACAATGAACTTGATCGTTTGTCTGGTGACTTTGCGTCCTTTTTGCAAAATGAACTTGGTTTGAAAAAAGGCGATCGGATCGCTATCCAAATGCCAAATGTTTTGCAATTTCCTGTGGCCTTATTTGGAGCTCTGCGCGCGGGTCTAGTTGTTGTTAATACAAATCCTCTTTACACAGCCAAAGAAATGCGCCACCAATTTAAGGATTCCGGGACCAAGGCCATAGTCATTCTGGCTAATTTTGCGTCATTACTTCAAGAAGTCCTTCCTGACACCGAAATCCAATCTGTTGTAGTTACCGAAATTGGCGATCTTTTTCCATTCCCGAAAAGCCTCCTTGTCAATTCGGTTATTAAGCATATTAAAAAAATGGTTCCTGCCTACTCTATTCCACAGGCCTATTCTTTCAATAAAGCCCTTGATATCGGCTCACAGAAAACCTATCAAAAAGTTCCATCACAATTAGAAGATACAGCATTTTTACAGTACACAGGTGGGACGACAGGGGTCTCTAAAGGCGCGATCCTGACCCACAAAAACATCATCAGCAATATGATGCAAATTTGTGCGTGGATGAAGCCAAAGCTAAAACAAGGTGAAGAGATCGCACTGACTCCACTTCCGATGTACCATATTTTTTCTTTGACGGTGAATTGCCTGGCGTTTATGCGCTACGGATCTAAAAATATTTTAATTACAAATCCTAAAGATATTCCTGCTTTCATTAAGATCATGAAAGAAAGCAAGTTTACAGTGATGTCTGGCGTAAATACTTTGTTTAATGCCCTGATGAATCACAAAGATTTTAGCTCAATTGATTTTAAAAGAGTTAAAGTCAGCGTAGCCGGAGCCATGGCCCTTCAACGCCCCGTCGCTGAACGCTGGGAACAATTAACAAAAACAAAAATTGTTGAAGGCTATGGATTGACTGAATCTTCGCCGGTTGTGTGCTGTAATCCTATCGATGGAACTGATAAGCCAGGAACCATTGGATTACCACTGCCTGATACAGATATCCGTATAGTTGATGACAACAACAAAGAACTGAACTTCGGAGAGGCTGGCGAGATCTGCGTCAAAGGACCGCAGGTCATGAAGGGATACTGGAACAAACAAGACGAAACAAATAACGTCATCGACAAAGAGGGCTGGCTTCACACTGGTGATATTGGATTGGTAGACAATGACGGCTTTGTCAAAATTGTCGATCGAAAAAAAGATATGATTTTGGTTTCTGGATTTAATGTTTATCCAAACGAAGTGGAAGAAGCCATCGCTTCACATCCCGGAGTTCTAGAGGTTGCTGCCATCGGCAAATCAGATGTTCATTCTGGAGAAGTTGTCAAAGTTGTTATTGTTAAAAAAGATCCAAATTTGACTACTGAGGATGTGATTGCGCACGCGAAAAAATCACTGACGAATTATAAGGTTCCAAAGGTGGTTGAGTTCAGGGATGAGTTGCCGAAGACGAATGTTGGGAAGATTTTACGTCGCGCACTGAGAGATTAAAAACTGCCCCCTTTTAATGTTCATAAATTTGATGAGGATCATCTTGGATTAATTCCTGCACAGCTTGGGCGAATATGCTTCGCCCCTGTCCTCAATGTATTTCTCATTCTATAGTTCGAACTGATGTCGTCCGTCGCGGACACTATTATCGTAAATCTGATGGCCAATGGGTGCAGAGGTTTTATTGCTTAAATTGCAAAAAAGGATTTTCACACGCAACATTCTCTACTTGTTACAAACAAAATAAAAGACACAAGAATGAACAGGTTAAAAAACTTTTAGTGGCCTGCGTTTCTCAGCGACGAATTGCCAGAATCTTAAAAATTAATCGAAAAACTGTTGTTCGAAAGTTTATATTCTTAGCTCAGCAATGCGAGCTCAAGTTTAATCAAGATCGTTCTCAATATAACTTATGCGAAGATATTCAATTCGATGATCTTGAAACATTTGAGCATACAAAATGTAAGCCGTTGTCCGTAACCCTGGCCGTGGATTCAAAAAGTCGACGGATTTTAGGCTTTAAAGTGGCTCAAATGCCAGCCAAGGGATTGCTAGCAGCCCTTTCAAGAAAGAAGTACGGAAAAAGAGAGGACCATAGACCTAAAGCAAGAGAGGATCTTTTTCATGAACTACGCCAATATGTTTCTACCGATGCCTTTATCAAGTCGGATGAAAATCCCCACTACCCTGCGACTCTTCGAAGACATTTTCCGAATTGCATTCATAAGGCCTACAAGGGAAGGCGTGGATGTATTACCGGACAAGGAGAGCTTAAAAAGACAGGATACGACCCCTTGTTTAGTTTAAATCATACATGCGCAATGCTCAGGGCAAATATTAATCGACTGGTGAGAAAAACATGGTGCACTACTAAGGACCCACAAAGACTGAAGGATCATATTCTGATTTATAGCCATTATCATAATACTGTTTTGATTCAGTGATGACTCATCGATCAATCTTAAAGAGCATCAAGTAAGTTTTTAGAAATAAAAAAAGCTCAGATATGTGATCTGAGCTTTTAGTATGAACATTAAAAGGGGGCAGTTTATGCTTTTTTAGACCAAGAATTACAAATCCCATCCGCAGCCACCAACTTATTCGGGAAAATCGTACAAGCCCCAACAGAAACTTCTTTTTCAGACCCGCCGATTTTTACTTTTTTCTTTCCGGCCTCGGTGTAGAACATGCAATTTTTGCATTTTTGATCGTCCCACTTAACTCCAGTTTTCTCTGCCTTGCTCGTATTTTTATCTTTGGAGGCATCGGCATGGGTGTGGTGATAAGCCATCGCAACCGCTGTTTCTTTACCTGGCTCAACAACTGGCCATGACAATTTGTCACCTACAGCTCCAGCACCTGTGCCTGCCGCTGGTGCAGATCCACGGCGACGTTCTTCTGCGAAGACCGTTGAAGAAATAACAGCAGACCCAATGGCAGCAACACCTGCAATTTTTCCGACTTCAGCAAAAAATTCACGACGATTCATATTGTTTTTAATTTCAGACATAGACACTCCTTGTGTGTTTTTCTACGTTCCCTGATTTTCAATACGTTTTCAATTAGAATTTTAAAATCCATTGACCTTCTGACTAAAAACAAAAATAGATACATATTATGATTCAATCGAAATTTCCGATTCAACAGCAAATTCCAATTCTAGAGCTCGGCCCAGACTTTTATGACGAGGTCATCCCAGCAAAGTTCCCAAATGGAATTTACCGTTATAAAAATATGTCTGCCTTGCAAAAGCTTGGCTTTGCACAGATGTCAGACAAAGACCTGCAAAAACATTTTTGGGAATTTTCACCCCTCGAAACGAATCTGAATAAACCCCTGGCCCTTCGCTACCATGGGCATCAGTTTACCACCTACAATCCAGAGCTTGGCGATGGCCGTGGTTTTTTATTTTCCCAGCACCTGGTTGAAGGCAAACTCTATGCTCTAGGTACAAAAGGCAGTGGGACAACTCCCTATTCGCGTCGAGGCGACGGAAGACTTACTTTGAAGGGCGCAGTTCGTGAGGCCCTGGCCACCGAAATGCTTGAAAGTTTGGGGGTGAATACCAGCCGAACCTTTACAGTTTTCGAAACCGGGGAACAACTTGATCGAAATGATGAACCTTCACCAACACGATCTGCAGTCCTTGTTAGAATGAATCACAGCCATATACGCTTTGGAACTTTTCAAAGATTGGCTTACCTAAAGCAAGATGAAAATATTAAAAAATTAATTTCATACTGTATAAAATATTATTTCCCTGAAATTAAAAATGTAAATGATCCACAACTCCAAGCTGAAATTTTTTTTCAACTTGTCACAACAAGATCGGCTGATCTTGTTGCCAGTGTCATGATGGCAGGTTTTGTCCACGGAGTTTTAAATACTGACAATATGAACATCACTGGCGAATTATTTGACTACGGACCCTATCGTTTTATGCCCGAATACAATCCCAATTTTATTGCTGCCTATTTTGATCATCAAGGGCTTTATTCCTTTGGCCGCCAACCCTTCACATTTGCATGGAATCTAGAGCAACTTGGCAAGTCATTGATGATGGCTTTTCCTGAAATGGGTATCAAAACACCACTTGAAAATTTTGGAGAAGATTTTAATTCTGCTATTCAAAAATACTTTCTGCTCCGACTGAATATCCAATTCTGTGATGCTGATGCCAAGGTTTCGGAATTATTATCTTTATTTTTTGAACTCATGGAGTCCCACAAACTTTTATTTGAGCAAAGTTTTTTTGATTTCCACTCTGGCTGGGACGACACTCGACTGCAAAACTCACCGCAAAAAAATAAATATCTGCACGAAGATTTTAAAAAGTTAAAATCTCTATTCCAACAGACCCAAAAACTAAGGGACACTTCAAAATGGGATTCTTATTTACGATCGGGGCAGCCTGAAACTTTAATCATCGAAGAAATCGAATCTCTCTGGGCATCCATAGACAAAGAAAATAACTGGAAGCCTTTCAATGATAAAATTGAAAGGCTTAGACAAATTCGTGGTTTATTTAAATTTTAAGAGTGACTTCATTAAACGTCACTCTTAAAAGTCCTGACCGTGCAGGACCTTCTGGATTAATTTTAGTGATGATCCTTTTCGCCAGTGATCATTTTTGATCCGACATTTTTAATCATCCACTGACGTCCGCGTTCGATAAAGCTAAACACAGCTGGGATCAAAATCAAAGTTAAGAATGTCGACACAATGACTCCGCCAACAACGGCAATCCCAAGGGATTTACGTTGCGACGAGGCCTCGTTCAAACCAATGGCCACAGGCAACATCCCCACAACTAGTGCAAGACTTGTCATCAAGATGGGACGCAAACGAGTTTTCGATCCAGTGATAATGGCTTGTTTTAGCTCCATGCCTTCTTGTAATTTTTGATTGATATAATCGACCAAGATAATCGAGTTTTTTGTCGCCAGACCCATCAACATAATACAACCAATCATCGAAAATAAATCCAATGTGGACTGCATCACAAACAAACCAAAGAATCCCCCAAAGATCGCAAATGGAATAACAATCATGATGGTGAACGGAGTCACAATGGATTCATAGAGCGAAGCCAACACAAGAAAGATAAAGATGATCGCAAGCAATCCAGCGGTTTGAATACTTTCCCCAAGTTCTTGAAAGTTTTCAGCCTGACCAACGAAACGATATCTTACCCCTTCAGGCAATTTGATTTCGCCAGAGGTAAAAATACGATTGATATCTTGAATTGCACCACCCATACCTGGGCCCTTGGCTGCTACGTCGGCCTCGATGCTGACATAGCGCCCACGATTTTCACGATTGATCGTAGCGTAACCAATTTCTTTTGTTGTCGTAGAAAAATCTTTTAAATACACAGGTCTAAAATTTAAATTTGGAGCCGTGATATTTTGATAGGATTTTTCAAGATCCCGTTGGTCATCTTTTAAGCGCACACGGATATCATATTCCAAACCGTTCTCACGGTACTTGGAAGCAATGGTCCCTTCCACCTGGGCTCGCAATTCTGCACCCACAAGAAGCGGAGTAATCCCGTAATACTGGGCCTTTTCTTTATCAATTTTAATTTGAAACTCTGGCAATCCTGGTTTGTCAGAAACCTCTGGATCTTGTAATGCGGGATGGGTCTTTAACTTTTCAAATAATTGTTGAGCTACTCCCCTAACTTTTTCCAGGTCTTGACCAATGATATTCACCACAAAAGGTCGCTGACCAGCGCCTACGAAGTCGACGTCTTTAACTTTTGGCTTAGCAAAAAGGAAATCCTTTTGCATCACATCGCGAATTTCAGCCTTTAACTGCGTCGTGGTTTTTGAGCGTTTTTCAAATGGAACAAGTTTAACATAGACTTCGCCGACATAGGATCGTCCATTTGTATCCCCCACTGTCGTCAATGTCATATCTACAACAGGATTCTTTTTGATTTCAGAATCAACCTTCATCATGAGCTCAGTCATCTTGTCCAGAGTAGTCCCGGGCTCAAGCTCGAGGGCCACCTGGAATTCACCGGACTCATTGGGTGGAATAAATGTTTTAGGAATAAACGCAACCGTTGAAGCTAGTGCAAAGATCAATGCCGTCGCCAAGCCAACTGTTTTCAATGGATTATTTAAAACAATTTTAATCAGCTTTTCGTAGGCATTTTCAAGCCAAGTTTGAAGACGATCAAATAAAACAAGAACTGCGTTCACTGGTCTTGACCAATTCACTGGTTGACCAGTCAAGGACACATGCTTGCCTCCGAAGTAGGCAGACAACATGGGGGCATTCGACAGGGCATCAAATAAACTGATCACCATCACAAAACAAATTCCTAAACCAAAGGATTTAAAAAATTGTCCAACAACTCCTGATAAAAAGGCAATGGGACCAAACACAGCAAGGACAGCCAGTGTCACGGCAATAACGGCAACGCCAACCTCTGCAGTTCCATCAAGCGCTGCCTGAACAGGATTTTTACCCATCTCGAGATGTCGAAAGATATTTTCCCTGACCACGATCGCATCATCAATCAAAAGGCCCACGGCCAATGAAAATGCCAATAGCGACATGATATTGATACTAATGCCAAACATATTCATCAGTGCGAAGGACCCAATTAAGGCCACAGGGATTGCAAAACCCGTGATCAAAGTTGAACGTAAAGATCCAAGAAATAAAAATACCACTAAAATTGTTAAAATAATTCCAAACAAAATTGATTCACCCACATCCAAGACATTGGCAAACACAAATTTTGACATATCACGGACAACGACGACTTCGAAGTCATTGCCATACACTTTTTTAAGATCGTCATTAATTTTATCAACACGTTTAAATACGTTTTTCGCAACAGCAATTGTATTGGCGCCAGATTGTTTATAGATATTTAAAAATAAACTGCCTTCACCATTAATAAATACACGAAGTTTTTCATCCTCAACAGTATCAATAACTGTGCCCACATCAGATAACTTTGTTGTGGCATCATTGCCAAAAAAACTAACGATAGAGTTTCGAATTTGATCTAAAGAATTAAATTCGCCTAAAGTTCTAAACACCATTTCCGATGATTTTTGGTTCACCTTACCAGCAGGCACATTTTGCCCAGAGTTTTTTAAAGCTGAAGCAATCTGCGAAACAGACATTTCACGACGAAGAATTTTTTCGCGGTCCACTTGCACTTGGATTTCACGCTTACGGCCGCCGATGACCTCGACAAGTCCGACCTGATTGACTTGCTCAAATAAAGGCTTGATTTGTTCGTTGGCCAAATCGAATAATTTACCGCCAGTTAATTTTGATTTTACAGCCAACACCATAATGGGTTGCGCCGATGGATCAACCTTACGAATAATAGGCTCGTCCAGCCCCTCAGGAAGTCTTCGTTTTGCGCTGGATACTTTATCGCGCACTTGTTGTTCTGCGTACTTGATATCCACATCCAAATTAAATTCTGCAACAACCACACTGACAGACTCGCGGTTGATAGAACGAATATTTTTAATCCCAGCGATGGTAGAAACCTCTTCTTCAATTGGTTTCGAAATCAGGATTTCGACCTCATTTGGACCTGCGCCTGGATAGATTGTTTGCACAGTCACAATTGGAAATGTCACATCCGGAAACAATTCCACAGGAGTTTTCTTAAAACTAAAATACCCAACGGTCAGCAAAGCAAACAGAACAGCTGACATAAATATTGGTCGACGAACCGAGAGTTCCCAAATTTTCATAAAAATTCCTTTAATTATTTATAAAGCTCTAAAGAGTTAATAAATTTTCTAAGTTGCAATTCTAAATTGATTCTTTGATTTCTAGCATTCACATAATCTTGTTCGAAAGTTAAAACCTGGTAGGTCGTTGAACGTCCATTGTTGTATTTACTGCGCTCAAGATCTGCTTTGTTTTTTTGTATAACTTCAAGATCGCGGACAATTTTAAGTTGTTGCCCCAGCATTTCTGCTTGGTCTACGGCCTTCATCCATTCAAGGCCTTCGTTGCGGGCTCGAACTTTTTCAGCTAAAACTTGGCTTTCTGCTAATTTTGCATAACCTTCTTTAGCGTCAGAGTTTGTTCCAACATCCAATGGCATTGAAAAACTAAGTCCCACAAGCAAGTAATCCTTGTTGTCTTTAAATGTATTCGCTTGGGCGTTGCTTAAGGTCGTGTCACGACCTTGTTTTAAGTAAGAAATACTTAAATCTAAATTCGGCTTATTTTTTTCACGCTGAGCCTGAAAATTCGTTTGCTGAGACAATAAATTTTCTTTTTGCAGCAACAAATCTATTCTGGATTTTTGTTTTTCTTTTTGAAGTTTCAATTGCTTTAAATCAATTTCATCAACGACAAGCTGTTCCTTCACTTCATCGGAAGATTTGCCTAAGTAGGAGTTAAAAAGCCTGGCAGCTTCTTTCAATTTCACATCGGCATTCATCAGCTCGATACGGCGTGCTGATGTCAGAGCCTGGGTCTGATACATATCACTTTTATCAGACAAATTACGACTGACTCTAGATTCGGCCCAAGTTAAAATTTTCTCGGCACGTCCCAAAGAATCTTTTTGGATTTCGTAATTTTTTTGCTGGGTTGCCAAATTAAAAAAAGCTTCTTTAATTTCAGACTCTTTTTGAATATATGACATATCCGCATTGATTTTCTGCAACTTCAATAAGGATTCAGCCTGCAATTGTGTGGCTTTGGTTTCAGATCCTAATAAATTTCTCCATAATGGAATGCTGACATCAAGTTTAGGATAGGAATCATAGTACTCTGGCGTCGTCAGTGCCGAATTAGAAATTTTAGTATAGGAAAAATTTTGCGACAATGCCCACGAAGCACCAATTGAAGACTGCTGCTTCAAGCCAACAGCAAAGCCATTACTGACTGTTTTATCACCTTGGGCCGCAAGATTTACAGTCGGTCTGCCGTCACTAAGGCTTGATAAGGTACTGTAAAGGTTCAAACCAGTCATCAAGTCTGCACCCTGTTCTGTCAACTGCGCCCCTTCTTTCATCAACTGACTGGACTGATAAGATGGATCGCTTTTTCGAACTTGATTCATATAGTTATCTAAAGTCATTTGTGCTGACGACTGACAAGACCAAGTCATCATTAAAATTGTAAATGCCAGCTGGTAAACCACGACTTGAAAAAGCGTTTTCATTTCAATATTCCTTCCGAAAATAAATCTGTCACAAAATCAATAAATTTTTCTTTGTCCCGCGGAAACTTAAAATCACCTTGCATTGTCTTAAGGCCGCACTGATGCATTGTAAAGTAACCCAGTATGGATTCAAACAACATCCCCATAAAAATACGAGGATCCATGTGGCTTCGTAGGATTCCTTTTTTTTGCGCCTCTTTGAAAACTTCCAAAATTTGTTCGGCCACTGGGTCAATCAGCTGTTCGTGCATTTCTCTCGCAAAAGGCAGCCCATCCACTCGCTCCCTTTGCATGATTTTTGTCATCTCCGGAGAAGCAAATTTCATATTCGTAATCAAGGCCACCAAAGATCGGATCTCTCCGCGAAAAGATTGTTTGGTCATTTTTTGGGGCTCATGGGTCAAAAATATTTTTTGGATCTCCGAAATGGTTAGCTTCATGTGCTCGTAAATAATGGCCTTATAAAGACCCTCTTTACCGCCGAAGTAATAGCTAATCATGGAAATATTATGACCTGACTGTTTAGAAATTTCGCGCACTGAAACTGCATCGAAGCCCTTTTGAGC
>DGYJ01000065.1:57267-69366 GCA_002396665.1 Bdellovibrionaceae bacterium UBA5009 | reverse complement strand
CCTTTTGAGCAAACAAGCTCAAGGCCTCTTTCATAATTTCAGTTCGTGCGTTTTGTTCCTGTTTTAATTCTTCAGTCATGAAGACTAGGCTAATCAAACGTTCGTTTAATTTCAACAAAAATTAAACAAACGTTTGATTTTTAACAAACAAAGAACCTAAGATACTGAAACCACTAGTAAAGTGGTCAGCCAAAGACTAGACTAAATTCTATTTTTGAGACGGACTGGCCGCCGGAGCAGCTGCTTTTTCAGCCTTGTCCCCATGTTCGCCACAGCCACAGTCTTTACCTTTAGAGGCTTCCATAGGGCATGAATCTTTACCTTTGCAGCAGCCTTTGCCATGACCATGGTGCGCACATGATGCCATTAATCCCAACGCTAGTGTTGCAGTAATTAGAAGAATTGATTTTTTCATTGATGACCTCTCTTGTTCGTTCTTAAATGATGACTTGGGCACTGAAAAAAAACAAATTAAAATCCTCTTTGAAAACGAAAATCTGCTCGTGGCTGATAAACCCACTGGACTTCCCTGTCATCAGACACTGGACCCCAAGCGGGAAGATCTTTTGCGTTTATTAAAGGTTCAAACAGGATCTGAATTGTTTTTGCTCCATCGAATTGATGTTGGAACTAGCGGGCTTGTCCTTCTTTGCAAAAATCAAGATTATTTAAATCAAATGCAGGAGCTCCTTAAAAATCATGCAATCAAAAAAACCTATTTCGCCCTGGGACACACCCAAGATTTAAAAAAAAATCAGACCCAAAACGATAAACTTATTCATATTCACCAGCAACTTATCACAGGGGAAGAAGTCACTTTCCAGAATCATTTAAAAATGATCCGTGAAAAAGGCAAAGACAAAATGGTCGAAACCAAATCTGGTGGGCAAAAAGCGATCTCGATTTTACAACGCATCGTAAACCCCGGCGACTTATCTCGCAATTTACTTTTTGCTTCATTTTTTGATTCGCAAACAAAGGCTCCAAAAATTCCATCGCAAGCCATTACTTTTAAGGTTCAAATTGTGACTGGACGAAAACATCAAATTAGATCCCATATGGCAACATTAGGCTTTCCGCTTCTAGGTGATCAAATCTATTACCCAAATAGCCCAGCCTTTCCACGCCTCGCACTTCACTCATGGAAAGTCGAATTTACAGATCCAGTGACCCAAAAAAATTTCAGCTTTGAAAGCGTATGATGACGAGTTGTCCTGTCCTGATTGCAAATTCTTAGCAGCGCTTTAACTTACCCCATTCAGCCACATGGCAAAATGTAAAAAGAAGGGAATTCCAAAAATCAAATTCAACGGAAAGGTCACTCCAAGACTCAGTGTAATTCCCAAATGGGCTGGGGCCTCGGGAACAGAGGCCTTTACTGCAGCAGGGGCAGCGATATAGGATCCACTGGCTGCAAGCACAGCCAGTATTGTCTGCCCGGCCAAACCCAAACCCATGGCATAGGCGATCAAACAACCAATCACACCATTGATGATTGGAATCACTAAGGCTGCAAAAATAAGTTTATAACCTGCTTGTTTAAAATCTTTCAAACGTGACGAAGAAAGCACCCCAAGCTCGAGCAAAAAGAAAGTCAGTACACCTTTGAATGGCGCACTAAAAAAAGCTTCAACACTTGAATAGGATTCAGGGCCCGAAACCCAGCCAATCAAAAAGCCCCCGGCCAAAAGCAAAACACTTTTACCAACGACCACTCTGGCAATGGATTCTAAAATTTTAATTCCAGAATTTTTTCCACCCTGGGCCAAAATCAATGCCGCAACAATCCCCGGAATTTCAAGCAAGGCCACCAAGGCAGGAAAGTATCCTTCAATTGCTAGACCTTTCAGTTTTAAAAATTCACTGCATGCAATAAAAGTCACGGCAGAACACGAACCATAATGGGCAGCAATGGCCCCTGATACAGCCCGAGTTTGCTTCAATGCAAATCGCACAAATAAAAAAGCAACCAAAGCTGTCACAAAACCTAAAAGTAAAATGCCGATAATTTTATATTGCACTTCTGGGATATGGGACCCGTGCAGTTGGACTCCACCTTTGATCCCGATGGCAAACAACAAATACAATGAAATTGTTTGGTAAATAATTTCTGGCAGGCGCAAATCACTTCGCAATAATGGCGCCACAAAACCCAACATAAAAGCTAAAATCGGAATTGAAAAAAGATTTGCTACAATAGGATCACTCATGGAGCCTTCTTCGTCGTTTTCTGCCAAGGTCTAGAGCTCATCAATTTACGAATTCGGCCATCATCATCTTCGTCTGAAATATCGCCAACAATTTCTTCCATGATATCCTCTAACGTCACAACACCAAGAAGCTGTCCCATTTCAACAACAACGGCCATATGGCTTTTCTTTTCTTGCATTAGGCGCAATGTCTTAAGCACTGCCGATTGAGGACGTATTTGCAAAAGGGGCCGAATGATATGTCGCCAGTTTTCATCCCCTGAAGACACAAAAGTAATAAATTCTTTTGAATGCAATAGTCCGACAATTTGATCATTTTCAATCACAGGCAAACGTGTGTGACCGCTTTTAATAATCATACTTAAGACTTCATTTAAGCTCGTGTCAGTGGTCACATGATCCACTTCAGACCAAGGCACTAAAATATCCCTTATTCTTTGATTCTCGATATGAACTAAGTTGATAACAAATTCCCGATGATCCCCAGATAAGTTTGAAATATTGACCGAATCGGATTCATCGCTACTAACAACAGTTCTTTTCCACTTCGGAAACAGTATGCGCACAAAAAATTGCGTTGAAATTTCTAAGCCATGCACAAAGGGACTGAGCAAAGTTTCCCCCATCACAAGCCATCTTGAACTTGAAAGCGCAATTTTCAATGGAAATCGCAATGCAATGGTTTTGGGAACAAGCTCGCCAAGAACCACACTGAAATATGTTAATGGTACAACAACTAAAAAAATCGACAGGGCATCCGCCTGTGTTTCAGACAACGAATAATTTTGCACAAGATAAGGTACAAAACTTTCCTTTGCCCCTGCCCCACCCACAGCAGCAGAAACTGCACCAACAATGGTGATTCCGATTTGCAAAACGGACAAAGTTCTTTCTGGATTTTCACGAAGTCGACTTAATCGTACAGCTGCAAGATTATTTTTTTTTGCCAGCTGACGAAGCTCGGGACGACCAACAGTGACAAAAGCCATTTCGACTAAAGACAATATTGCATTTAAAAATAGACAGATAATAACAACAACAATTTCAACCATCGGTAAAAGAAGGCTAGCAAAGATCCCCCCCCACGTCGAGGAATCGGTTTCATGCGTCAAATTGTTTTTTTCTTTGGAGCCCAAGCAATTTCGTCACACAATATTTTCGTCAAATGACAAGAGGAGTCCCAATGAAATCACAAAATTCAAAATTCCTATTTTTAATGAAAATGATCCTCACCTGCTGGTTTGCCGTGAGCTTTACTTCAAGTCAGTCCCAGGCACAGCAAAGTGTGGCTGAACTCAGAAAAGCAGCTCTTGAAAGCCAAAAAGAATGTCAAAACTTCGTTCGCTTTGATGACAACTTCCTTTACCTTGGCTTTGGCGCTTACAAACGCGCGTTTGAAGAACCCCGCTTTCCAATCCCAGGTATGCTGAAGGCGATCTCGTTACGTGATCCATCGAAAGTGATCACAATAAAAACTTCAGACTCAGTGATTGATGTTGTTAGTTTTTCGGATCGACTTTACGTGCTAACCTATTCAGGCCTTCAAGAGTGGAATCTTTTGACACAGGAAATGGTTTTTGAGCATCCCACAAACTTTGAAAACAGAATTCTTGAATACAAAGAACATCCGCAAGGAATGGTCATGTCCCATGGCAAAATTTATATCGCCCACGGACGCCTTGGACTTGCCATTTTTGATTTACTTCAGAATAAAGTTGTCAAAATGGTTCCACTGATGACATCACAGGCTCCTTTAGAGTCCATGGCCACATCCGTGGCTGCCGCTGGACACGATGTCTATATCAGCATGGATAGTTTTACTTTGGCCAATCCCGATGAAAAGCCTGCCTTCCGAGGAATCATTGCTTACAATCCCATGGAAGAAAAAATAACTCGTCAAATGATTGGCTTAGATCCAGGAAACAGTTCTATGACGGCTGATTCAAAATATCTTGTCGTCAGCTATATGGGATATCCAGTTTGGAAGTATGACCGCTCTGAACTGGTTTCAGAAAAATTGCCACGCCCAGTGCAAAGCATCTCGACTTTTAAAGAGCCCGGCCATCCCACAGGAAGCGCCTTTATGGACGACGAGTACTATTACACTTGTTACATGAAGCACAACCTAGGTCCTAATCCATCCGCCGAAAGAGTCACCCGAGCTATTAAAAGATCGGATCTTGGTCTGTAAAAACTCGACTCATGTCATCACCTCCCTTTGTCGATAGAGGACTAAAGGGAAGTGAGACATGACAAACTTAAACCTTAAAATATTTTTTTCTGTGCTCGCCATCAGTGCTGCGACATCTTGCAGTAGAATTCAATTTAAAGATGTTTCTGCGGCCTCACAAATTGATCCGCAAAAAAAAGCAGAGCCAACACCTTTTCCTTCAAAACCATTGAACTACGTTTTTGAAAAAGAATTACCTCTGCAAAGTAAAAATGAAAGTTTTATTCAAGACACTGCCCTGGACAATACAATAACACTCACATTTCGTGCCAAAGACAGTGAAGGTTTTAATATTAATAATGTTAAAAAAGAAGATCTTCTTGTCGACGAAAATCAAAAAAACATTTCCGATTTTTCTTTAACCCAAGATCAACAAAATATTGGTAAAAAAGTAGATGTTGTTATCGTCCTTGATGTGACCAATTCCATGGAAGAAACAATCCAGTTGGTGAAAGAAAAAGTCTCTGGCTTTGTTCATCAACTTGAAGCTAAAAAATGGAACTCAACACTTTGCTTGGTGACCTTCCGTGATGACACTGTTCAAACTTGCAGTCGTATTGTCGAAGACGATCCCCGCACTCCACAAAATGAAAACTTAGATTACTTTCTTGGAGAGCTTGCAAAAGCCAAAACAAAACCCAGCGGAGATTGGGATGAAAACCAATTAAAAGGTTTAATCGATGCCTCAGAAAAAACTCCATGGCGCGACAACGCCCAACGCGTTGAAGTTCTGATGACCAATTCGACATTTAGTTATGCTCCACAAAACCGTGGCGATGCGGGCGATAAAGCCCCGACCTACGAAGAAACAGTTTCAGTTTTAAGCCGAAAACAAATCAATCTTTTCACCGTAGCCCCAAAAGCTGCTGGGTACAGCAAAGCATTTTCGCCCCAGTGGTCCGCCTTGCATGAAATCCGTGGTGGAAGTTATTTTAACTTTCAAAAAATGCTCAGTGGATCAGTTCCTTTAGATCAGATTTTTAATTCGATCATTGATCGCTTAGCCACTGACTACAAATTGACGTACTCAAGCAACACAAATGGACTTGATTCTGAACTACCCTTAGCACAAAGGTTAAGCCGTATTCAGTTTAAAAACAGCAATGCGGGAAGCATTACACTTGTGCAACAAAGTGCTGATTGGCCATCAGGGACGCCGGAGATGCGCAAAAAATGGAAACTCTCTTCGCCGGTATCACGAATGGGATTACAAAAAATCTACGTAAACGGAGTTCTTGTTTCAAAAACAGACTACAGCTTAGACAATTCAGAACTTATCTTTAAAAAGGCCCCAAAATCCCAAGCGCAAATTTCAATTGTTTACGACACCCTTGACCTTGAACAATCTTTGTCACAATTTAGCTTTGATTTTAAGTCCGAGGCTGATCTCTTGCATTCCAGATGGTTTATTAATGATGAAATCATCGAGAGCGCCAAATTAAATGTGCACTTCGATGCAAATTCAAATGTTTGGAAAATTGATTTTTCTAAATTAACAGAAAATGATCTTATGAATTACAAAGTGTTTTCTGATCGTAAACTTAAAATTCGCCTGATCACGGACTCTTCAGCCGAAGAGTCCTTACAAGTTAAACATTAAAAATAACCACAAGGAAGACTAAGCTTCCTTGTAAGCACTAGGCCTTAGCTGCTGCAGCTTTTGCAGTGGCTTTGTTGTTTTTAGCTTCTTTTTCCTCTGGACTCATTCCCCACGGAGAAGATTTTGGACCACCGCTTTGACGTTTGCCGCCGCCACGTTTATTGCCTTTGTCTGTTGAAGGCATTGGTTTAGCCAAATTTAAAGCTTCAACTAAGTAGTAGCTCTCTTCAATTTTTTGATATTGTGATGGGGCAGTTTCGCCTTCTGCAAAGCTAACAACTAAAATGCGACGAACATCATTTTTATCTTTCACAAGATCAGATGCAGCCATCGCATGCTTTAAACGATCACCTTCAATTTTAAAAGTTTCGCCAACAGAAGCCATGGCCTCTTCAGCCGTTTTACCATCAGCAAGCAATTGAGTTTTTGCAGTTAAGACTTTTTGTAATAAAAATGGAGTGAATTCAGTAATTGATTTCATGGGAACCTCTTATCGGAAATGAGTTGAAAAGACCGAATTAGTTCTACAGATCGCCTAACACTTTGACAAGCAGTCTTTCAAAATGTCCTAAAAGTCACAGACCCCTACTCGAACAGGAACTGTGCATAGACGCTCAGCTGCTCCAGGGTCGATCTCGGTAGAGTCTTTCCACTCTCCGTTGGCATTGCAACGCCAACGATAACACTTTATTTTTTTCACACCCCAACGGCAGGGGGTCTCTTGTCCCAATTCATTCTGGCACTTCCATGCACACTCGTTAAAAATTCCACCAGGCTGGCGACAAATTTCACCTTTTCTTGCCGGAACGGCTTTCTTTTTCTTTCTACTGAGCTCTGCTTGTTTTTTCAGCTGCTCTTGCTCGACAGTTGGGGAATATTTATCAAGATCCTCAAGACTTGCTGGCTGAACCTGGGACTTATGTCCCTTAGGAATCATTCTATCTTTTAAAAGTTTATCGTAGGCAATTTCACCGTCATCAATTTGCCCAAGGAACATCACCTTTTGATTGGCCTGCAGCTGAACACTTTGTTCCCCATTAAGTTCTACAAAATCTTGATGACCATCAAAAACCAACATTTCTGCCGATGGAGCCAAGGGATTGTATGAAATCAAAAAAGATCCCGCGGATGGCTTTAATTTGAACAATCCAGACATCAGCAAGATTTCTTTGTCTGTGGAACTTTCCCAACGCAATCGACCCTGCTTTATTTCCAAGGCATCAAAAAGTCCGTCGTCCGTTTGCACTCTTGGCAAAATAATTTTACTTAAGGGATAAATTCGCAATTTTATTTTTTCATTTTGCAAATCCAGATTTGATTTGGCATCGGTCTCAATAATCACATGACCGCTTAATGAGTCTTTCATTTTCATTTTTTTGACAGGAAGTACCCTTCCTTGGTCATCCATCTGCTCAAAGGTTGGCGATCCTTCAATGCGAACAACTTGCAATGTGCTTTTCTTTGAAGACTTTGCAGGCCCATGTTCTTTGACTAAGCCAGAGGATTCGGCGAACAATAAACTTTTCCCAAAAAAGAAAGTGAAGAAAAAAAGAAATCGCAAAAAAACTGAATTCATTTTGGCTGATCCTGCATTAAAATTTGAAGTTCCCATAACTTGGCCCACTTTAAAAAAACTGAATAGGCGGCACTGATGGCAATCATAAATCCTGCCCAGCCATCTAAAAAACCGCGCTTTAAAATATAGCACTCGATAAATTTTGTTGGCGGCTTCACCAAAAGCTTAAAATAAGAAAATTTCTTTCCGCTCTTATAGAGTTGCAAGGCCTGCAGTCCCGAGTAGCGGTCGTTTGTTGAAACCTGGTGGGACATGTCTTTGAAAACCCAATGCAAAATTGGATTTTTAAAAACTTCTAAATTGGCGGCGGCGACCTTTTCATGGATTGGGTCTTCCGTCCAATTGTTCCGCTGACGATTGTAAATTCGCGTTTGGTAATCTGGAAGCCATCCCCCGTGGCGAATCCAACGACCTAAGTGAAAGGACCTTCTTGGTAAACGATAGGCGACCTCTGGCTTGAGCTGATCAAATCGATGGACAATCTCTTCCTGAAGTTCAGGACTCAAGGCTTCGTCGGCATCCAGTGACAAAATCCAATCATAACTGGCCTTTGAAGTGGCATATTTTTTTTGAGGTCCAAACCCCATCCATTCTTTTTGATAAACCTTTGCACCAAGGCTTTCGCAGATTTTCACAGTTTCGTCCGTTGAAAGACTGTCAACGACTATCATTTCCGAAGCGAATGGAACAGAGCGTAGACATCTTTCGATGTTTTTTTGCTCATTCTTTGTGATGACGACCAAGCTGAGTGGCAATTTTTTCATTTTTTACAATCCTGTGACTTGTCAAAACACCTTGAAATGATATGCTTTTTTCCAAAGATAAAAAAGGAATATTTTATGAAACACTTTTCTTCATTGCTGATCATCATTGCGGTGCTTTTTCAATCTCCAGCATTTGCAAATTATTTAACAATTGGCGAGTCGGGCGAGGTCATTGGACAAGGCCAGAACCGCATCGGAGCTTCTCCGCAATTTTTCACAAACAATGGTGGTGGAATGAACGTTGGCGCCTTCATGGACATGGGCTGGAGCGATTCAATGTCTTCACGATTTAGCCTTGGACTTGGAAAAATTGATTTCAATCTTGGCGCAAGTTTTAAATACATCCCCTTTCCAGATGTAGATCAACAACCGGCCATCGGGATTAAAACATCCTTGTTTTATGCCCGCGTCAGCTCTGAAAACATCACGACCCTGCAAATTGCCCCAATGATTAGCCGCAAAGTGGATTCTGATATTGGGCTTTTTGTTCCCTACGCTGCAGTGGCATTAAATTCCAACAGTGGCCCATCCAACTCGACAGGAACACAGTTTGTATTAGGCAGTGAACTGAAACACAAAGATGCTGAAAAGTTTCTTTTTGCTGCTGAAGTTTCTTTTAACTTAAAAGACTCTTACTCTTCTTTGGCAGGTTTTATTTCCATTCCATTTGACTCTTCAAAAGGTCTGAAAAGACGATAGGACAACTGATTATGTTTTCATGGCTCAAAGGTTCTGGATCCACATCTGGTGCTGACATCTATGTTGATCTTGGCACTGCAAATACTTTGATTTCTGCCCGCGGCACTGGTGTCATTTTAAATGAGCCCTCGCTTGTTTCCTATACAGAACCACGAGCTGGACAAAAGAAAATTTTAGCCGTGGGACATGCAGCCTTTAAAGTTCGTGAAAAAACCACAGGAAATGTCACAACAATCAAGCCCATTCGTGATGGCGTAATTGCTGATTTTGATCTTGCCCAGGAAATGCTGCGATTCTTTTTAAGCTCTAAGCAAGTCAAAGGGGCTTTTTCACGACCTCGTGTTGTGGTGTCACTCCCCTACGGAGTCACAGAGGTTGAAAAGAAGGCTGTCGTCGAAGCTTGTCGGTCTGCTGGCGCAAAATCAGTTATGCTGATTGACGAACCCATGGCTGCCGCCATCGGCGCAGGACTTCCCGTTCAGTCCGCCAAAGGTTGTATGATTGTTGATATTGGTGGCGGAACAACAGAAGTTGCTGTTATTGCTTTGTCTGACATCGTTTACTGCGAAGCCATTCGATGTGCAGGACACAAAATTGATGAATCCATAGCTTCCTACTTTAAAAAAGTTAAAAAAATTATTATTTCCGAACTTGTCGCCGAAGAACTTAAAATTTCGATTGGCACAGCAGTCTCTAAAAAAGATATTCGCCAATCCCAAATTCAAGGCCGCGATGTCGACACCGGAATGCAAAAAACAATCGATGTCAGCTCAGAAGATGTGGGTCTTGCGATGAATGATTGCATCCAAGAAATTATCAATGCCATCCACCGCGCGCTGGAACAAACACCACCCGAACTGGTTTCAGACATTATTGAAAGCGGACTTGTCCTTGCGGGTGGCGGGGCTTTGATTCGCAACCTAGATTTAAGAATTCAAAACGAGGTTCGGCTCAATGTTAAAATCGCAGACAATCCTCTTGTGGCCCTAGCAAAAGGCGGCGAAAAAGTTTTAGAGGACCCTGCATTGTTAGAAAAAATTCAGCTCGAGTTTTAAAATAACTGATCTTGACGAATGAGATCATTCAAAGCCAATGCACAGGGGCCAGGCAAGCCCCCACCAATTTTCTGGCCCTGATAAGAAGTCACTGCCATCACATCCCAAGTTGTGCCAATGACCATCACTTCCTTGGCCAAAATCAAATCTGACTCATGCAAATCGCGCTCTTGAATTGCTGCAATCACACCCTTCGCAATCAAAGATTCAGCCATTTGAAAGGCGCGCAACATTGTTGTGCCTTTTAAAATATTGCGCAGAAGCGGGCGACACAAATTCCCCTTACGATCCACAATCACAATATTTTCTGTGCTACTTTCAGTCATAAAACCCTGGGCATCAAAACCCACTGTCAGATCTACTCCGCGATCCACGGATTCTTTTTTCATCAAAACATTGGGCAAATAATTACAACTTTTAATCTGGGACCAAAATTCGCTTTTTTGTTCGATCTGGCTACGGCCCAGGCTGCAACCCTCTTTGTATTTTTGCTCGCTTGGCGGCGTCACCGGAGTCAGTATCACGTACAACTGAGGGCCCACAGAATCATAGGGGTTCGTCGTAAATCCCCCTGGCCCACGGCTTAAAAAAAGACGGATCAATCCAGACTGTAATTTTGAAACATTCACTAGCTCTTGCAAAAGATTTTTAATTTCCTGCGACGACCATTTCATCGGTAAATAAATTTTTTCGGCAGAAATTTTTAATCTTTCAATATGGGCGTCCAGCAAATAGATTTTTTTGTTTATAAACTTAATAGCTTCAAAAACGGCATCGCCACGGTGAACCTGATGATCATCCATTGGGATCACCATCATCGACGAATCAGTGACGTAGCCCCCCCAAAGACTGGAATACATCAAATCAAATTTTTTTGACTGCGGAGAGATGTTTTTTTGAAGCTGTTCAAACCATTTTTCTCGACTTAATTCCTGCACAAAGCTGCCTTTCAAGACCATTCACAAAATCAAATTGACCTCGACACGCGAACATCAACAAAATGGTCTTACAAATAAATTCTAACCACAAATCCTAGGAGATTCCATGCCTTTTAAAGCCCTCTTTCTCGTTTTATCATTTCTTTTATCTGCAGCCACTTTTGCAAAAGAATCAGCTCCCGCACACCATAGTGAAGCGACGGCAAGCCATCAAGGCGAAGCCTCCGCTACAAAAGAAGGCGATCATGCAAAATCCCACAGAAAAGCTGGCGAAGTGGATGCTGATAAAGCCTGGTCTTGGCTAAAAAATGGCAACAAGCGTTTCACAAAAGGTAGCTTTCGTAAAGATGGAGCACAAAAGTCTGACATCGAAAGACTTTCAACTGGCCAAAAACCCCACAGCATCGTGTTATCATGCAGCGATTCTCGTGTTCCACCAGAAGTGGTCTTTGATCAAAAATTAGGTGAAGTCTTTGTCGTCCGCACTGCAGGGCAATCCCTAGACACAGCCGCTGTTGCTAGTATTGAATACGCCGTTGAACATCTAGGATCTAATTTAATTGTGATCATGGGACATGAGGCTTGTGGAGCTGTCAAGGCCACTCTTTCAACAGGCGAAGGACAGTCTGCAGGCAGCCCCTCATTGGATGCCTTAGTTAAAAATATTAAACCTCGAGTTGCAGGCTTTTCTGCCGAAAAACACTCGGATGGTTTTATAAAAGAGGGCTGGGCCAATGTGACCGGTACCCACAAAGAACTGCTCGAAAAATCCCAAATTGTTCGTGACGCTGTCCAATCAGGTGATGTAAAAATTCAGTCAGCACTTTATCATCTGAAATCAGGAAACGTCGAATGGAAGACCGAAAAATTCTAATTACTGCAGCCCTGCCCTATGCGAACGGTTACGTTCACCTGGGGCATCTTGTTGAATACCTTCAAGCCGATTTTTGGAACAGATACCATCAGATGCAGGGCCGGGACTCGGCCTACATCTGCGCCGATGATACCCACGGGACCCCTATCATGG
>DGYJ01000065.1:46246-57146 GCA_002396665.1 Bdellovibrionaceae bacterium UBA5009 | reverse complement strand
CACGGGACCCCTATCATGGTGCGTGCCCGCGAAATGGGAATTAAACCCGAAGAATTAATCGCCCAAAGCTGGAAAGAACACACCGCTGATTTTAAAGATTTCCATATCGAGTTTTCCCATTACTCTTCGACCAATTCTGAAGAAAATAAAAAACTTTGTGAATATTTTTACGGAGAAATGAAAAAGAAAAATTTCATTTCCCGAAAAACAATTCAGCAATCCTACTGCGAACATGACAAAATGTTTTTACCTGATCGTTTTGTGAAAGGCACTTGTCCCAAATGTGGAGCCACTGAACAGTACGGGGACTCTTGTGATGTTTGCGGCGCCACCTACAGCCCTGCCGATTTAAAAAATCCCCACTGTTCCATTTGCGGAACGGCCCCTGTCGAAAAAGGCAGTGAACATATTTTCTTTGAACTGAATCAATTCAAAACATATTTGCAAGAATGGCTTCCAAAACACACTTCTAAAGAAGTCACAAATAAAATGATGGAATGGTTCAATGAAGATCTTCGCGCCTGGGATATTTCCCGTGATGAACCTTATTTTGGATTTGCCATTCCTGGCGAAGACAAAAAATATTTCTATGTTTGGGTCGATGCCCCCATGGGGTACGTCAGTTCAACCCAGCAATGGTGCACTCTTAAAGGTAAAAACTTTGATGACTACTGGAAGTCAGAAAAAACTGAGCTCTATCATTTCATCGGAAAAGATATCACCTACTTTCATACTTTGTTCTGGCCTGCTCTTCTAAAAACAGCAGGATTTCGTTCGCCGACAGCAGTTCATATCCACGGTCGATTGATGATCAATGGTGAAAAAATGAGCAAATCCAAGGGGACCATGATCCCTGCCCGAGCTTACTTGAATCATCTGGATCCGAATTTTTTGCGTTACTATTATGCGACGAAATTAAACTCTAGCTTAGATGATTTTGATTTGAACTTTGAAGACTTCGCCAATCGCGTGAATTCAGATTTGATTGGAAAAATTGTCAATTTAGGCTCCCGTGGCGCACAAATGTTGAATAAAAAATTCAATTCCAAAACAGCCTGCTGTGATGTGGATGGTTTAAAAATTGTTCAGCACTTGCAAAAAAAATCTGCAGAACTTGCTGATCTTTACGAAAATCGAGAGTTTTCGAAAGTCACTACTGAGATTCGCGAAATGGTGGATCTTGCCAACAAATATTTCGATGAACGCACACCATGGAAAACTGTTGAAACAAATCCAGATCAAACCCACCAGGTTTTAACAAGCACCTTGAATATTTTCCGATTAATGATGATTTACATGAAGCCCTTTCTTCCACAAATCAGTGACAAGGTCGCTACTCTGTTGAATGAAAAAAATTACTCTTGGTCCGATGCTCAAAAAATTCTTGAAAACACAAGCATCAACTCCTATGAACATTTGGCCTCAAGAGTAGATCTTGAGAAAGTGAAGGCCCTGGTGTCTGACAGTCAAAAAATCAATGATGAGCTTCAAAAACAAAGAAGTGCAAAAAACACAGTGCCAGTCGCACAAAACCCATCTGCCAAGGGATCCACTTCATCTCAGGATTCAAAGCCCAAGGCAAATCAGACGGCTGCGTCCGCTGAAGCCCCTGCAGAACTCGAAATCGATGATTTTTCAAAAGTGGATCTTCGCATTGCAAAGATTATTAAAGCTGAAGCTGTTCCAGAAGCAGACAAATTACTTCGTCTGCAAGTCGAACTAGAGCCCGGCCAAACCAAACAAATTTTTGCTGGCATCAAGGCCGCCTACAAACCCGAAGATCTTGAAGGCCGATTAACGGTGATTGTTGCGAATCTTAAGCCTCGCAAAATGAAATTTGGAATGTCTGAAGGAATGGTATTAGCTGCCGGAGCAGGTGGTTCTGATTTATTTATTTTGTCACCGGATTCTGGAGCAAAACCAGGTCAAAAGGTCAAATGAGTTCCATCAGCCCAGGGTCACTTAAGCTTCTGCGTGAAATTTTAAAACAAGGTCATGAGCTCGAAAGAAATTATGACCTTATCAAAAAAACTGATCTTGAAATTCAACTTTCGCAATTGGCTCAAAAATTCAAAATGCTCTCTGAGGCCCCAGAGGCTGATGTTCAAAAAGTAGCAAAATATTTTTCCCATTTAAAATCAGATTTAACAGCCACGCAATTCGTCCATTTTTTGGTCCCCGTTGAAAGACTTTGCCAAAGTAGCCCCGCAGATCATGATTTTATGGTCACCACGATGGACAGAATTTCAACAGAAAAATTCCCAACTGATGTTGGTCAAAGTTCTGATCAAAAAATTCAAAAAAATATTCCACTTCATGTTTTTTTAGATCATTGGAGATCCGCATTTAACGTGGGCTCTGTCTTTCGCACAGCCGATGGACTTGGGATTGAAAAAATTCATTTGGCTGGCTACACCGCTACACCCGAAAATCCCTTGGTTGAAAAGACGGCCCTTGGTAGTGAAAAATATGTCCCCTGGACAGCCCATGCCAACACAATGGAAGCTTTACAAACCCTTCGAAATGAAGGTTATTTTATTGTGGGCTTTGAAACCTCTCACAAATCAGTTCCTCTTTCGACGCCATTTCCCCCAGTAAAAACGGTTTTTGTCTACGGCAATGAAAGATTTGGACTGAACGACGACATTATTCAAATGTGCGATGAACTTCGCCAAATCCCTATGATCGGTGTTAAAAATTCATTGAACGCTGCCGTGTGCATGGCCCTTTCTTGTTACGAATGGAAATCCCAATGGTCAGCGCAAAATGCAAACTAATTCAAAAAATTAATCAGAGGACCTATGAAGTCTGATCTTAGGATTTCTTACTCGGCCGTCGGGATCTACCATTCGAGCAGATCCTTCAACTACTCTGCCCCCAGACAGGCCGCCCATGATGATAAAGATTCCTACTCTCAAGTTGAGGGTATCATCCATCTTGAACCTAAAAATAATTTCGAGCAGGCCTTGATCGGCCTGGATGGCTTTGATCATATATGGTTGATCTATAATTTTCATAAAAACGAAAATTGGAAGCCGATGACGAATCCCCCGCGCGGGACCGATCAAAAAATGGGAGTGTTCGCCACAAGGTCCCCCTACAGACCAAACTCGATTGGCATGAGCTGCGTGCGACTTAAAAAAATTGAAGGTCTAAAATTATTTGTCGAAGGGGCTGACCTGCTTGATCATACTCCCATACTGGATATCAAACCCTATATTGCCTATAGTGATAGTTTCCCAAAGGCCAAACAGGGCTGGCTTGAAGGCATTGAAAGCCAAAGGTTTGATATACAATTTTCTGCTCAGTTCTTAAGACAATGGGAAAGTCTTTGTGAACAGGCAAAAGAAAATGACAGCACAACTTCGAAAAGTGCAAATGTAGAACAAATTTCAAATTACGAAATTATCTTTCAAATGAAGGATTTTATTCAAAGACAGTTAGAGTATGAGCCCTTGAATGATGAAAAAAAACGTGTTCGAAGCTTAAAAGATTCCACATCAATTCATGCTTCTCCAGAAGCACGGCCTGCCTATGAACTGGCCTATCGAACTTGGCGTATTGAGTTCACACTGAACCCCCAACAAGCAATTGATGAAAAAATGAATAATAAAAAAATCCAAATTTTAGAGTTACGATCTGGATACTCAAGATCTGATTTAGACTCGACAGAGGATCCCTACAAAGACAAATTTTTGCACCACTGGTTGAGCAAACAAAAATTTTAATTATTGTTTTTAAATCTTCAAATCTTGTTTCTTTGAAAAGTCGCTTTCTGCCAGGATTTTAAAATAAAAATTAAAATCAATGCAAATACAAATCGCACACAACCCACAACCATAAATAAATTCCAATAATGATCTGTGGTTGCCCCTTGTCGTAATAAATATTGGGCTCCAAGAAACGATCCAACTAAAATTGCAAATGAATTTAAGAATTGATAGATGGTCATGGAATCGACTTTTTCTTCTTCATTTAAATCTTTAAAAAAAATAAGTTGCAGACCTAGCTCGTACAATCCCCAGCCTAAACCGCTGTAAAATTGCAATAAAATGACAAAAAAGAGACTCGTGCTGAGGGGCCAAAAAATGGGGCCTGGTGCAGAGATTAAAACCCCGCAGGCCAAAATTTGAAACGAGGACCAGTTGGGTTTTATTTTTTTCACAAGCCAGATCGTTAAAAATTTACCAGAAAACAAACCAGCCAAGGACCACATAAAATTCACAGGTGTAAATTGCAATTCAGACAATAGATAGGGCGTCACAAACGGGGCTGAAATATTCACCGTCAGAATATACATTGGCAAAGCCACTAAAAATTGTCTTTGGTATTTATTCCCCCAAAAACGACTTAGAATTTCCTTTAAATGTCTTGGTGTCGTGGGCTTCCACTGAAAATCGAAATCCTTTTGCAGAAATAAAAATCCAACACTTAAAAATCTTCCAAGCATGGCAATTAAAAACAAATAGCCATAGGTTTCGCTGAGGCCAAATCGAAAATGAATTCGAGTTTGTAATAGCAGTCCACCAAGAAAAAGCCCCGTCAATAATCCCAATTGCGAAAAACGAACTCGAATCGAAAAAAAATGTAGTGACTGCCCTGGCTGAATTAATTTTGCAATCCAAACTGTCCATGCCGGGTTCACGGCAAAGGACCCCAACCAGTACAAGGACATCATAGCGAACAAATTAAAAAATGAGGCCGCGTGATTTTGTAACCCAAAAAAGATCATCGGCAAAAAACTAAGAGCTTGGATCAATGCTGTAAGAAGAACCCACTTCTTCATGGACTTAAAGTAGGTGACTCCCCATAAACCCAAAAGCTGAATACTTGCACCTGCTAACATCGGTAACGACGCCAACAAACCTGCATTCACTTCACTTTGTCCAAGAGACAAGGCGTAGGCTTGAAAGTAGGTTTCCCCAGCTCCAATCATCAGGCTTGAAAAAAAAGCCTCTAACCAACTGACTTTGTGAATATGCTTTTCAAAAATCTTCATGAGGCATCTAAGCTGACAGACTAGTGGGATTTCATCAAGGTCGAAAATCCAATTTCAATACCTGCCCACAGGCCGCCAAAAAAAATCAGACTGGCAAAAAACGCCAGATAACTTAAAAGTATAAGGACACCGTCTTCTTCTAACTGCCCCATGGAATTCAAAACAATGGCCACATTGGGAACGGTATTGGAAAACGGGATTGGCAAAGGCAGGGCCAATAATATTCCGTTGATGGCCACGACAATAAAGCTCAAAATTTTAAAAATTCTATTCGTAATTAAAAAACCCAACCTAGGCTTGATTAAAAACCTAATCTTACTCCAAAGTTGATAGCCAAACTCTGCAGACTTAATAACAATGGCCGATGATATTTTTTTATTTGCAAAGAATTGGGGTATCCATGGCTTTACAGAAATCATTTGTAAAAAACTAGCTAGGGCAATCAAAACTCCCAATGGAGTAGACAATCCCACCAGGGGTATGGGCTGCATAAACGGAATTGAAATTGAAAAAATAAACATCTGGTGGCTTTTATCGCCAAACAAGTTCAAAAGTTGCTGAAGTGAAATATCACCCAGCAAAGCCTCGGCCTTTATTCTGTCCAATAATGAAAGGACACCGCTGGCTCTCTCCGATGGGGATGAATCAGAAACAGAAACGAGCGCCTGGGCGCTCGTCTTTTGAGAAGATTCAGATGAATTTTCTGAAGAGGAGTCTATGGACATCCTCTGATTTTGTCTTAACCTAAAGTCGCAATCAACTGAGCAATCAATAATGAAACAACGCTCATCACTTTGATCAAAATTGACACGCCAGGACCAGAAGTGTCTTTGAAGGGATCACCAACAGTATCACCAACAACAGCCGCTTTGTGGGCATCACTTCCCTTAGGGTGACCTGGCAAACCGCCTTTTTCGATGAATTTTTTAGCGTTATCCCAAGCTCCACCAGCATTGGCCATAAATAGTGCCATGGTCGATCCAACCGCTAAAGCACCAGCTAAAGTTCCCGCTAAGGCCTGAGGTCCAAGAATAAAACCAACCAAAATCGGAGCAACAACCGCAATCAATCCTGGAAGAATCATTTCGTACAACGCTGCAGCAGTGGCAATGTCCACAATACGGGCTGGCAATGGCTCTGCTTTTCCTTGAAGAAGACCTGGTATCTCTTTGAATTGTCTTGCGATTTCTTCTACGATTTTACCAGCTGCGCGTCCCACGGCAGTCATCGTTGTTGAGCCCACAAGGAATGGCAAAATGGCGCCAATCAACAAACCAATCAATACACCAGAAGTTGTTAAATCAAGGGACATTTTTTCTAAGCCTTTAAGTTCGCGAATGTGATTCACTTCCATATTGAAGGCCGAAAACAAAGCAACAACAGTCAAGATGGCAGAACCAATCGCGAAACCTTTACCGATGGCTGCAGTTGTATTTCCAACGGCATCCAATTCGTCAGTGATCGCACGAACTTCTTTACCCAAACCAGACATTTCAGAAATACCACCAGCATTGTCTGCAATTGGTCCGTAGGCATCCACTGTCATCACAACAGCAGTTCCCGCCAACATCCCTACCGCTGCTAAAGCAATACCGTAAAGTCCTAGGGCTTGGTCAGCAACATAGGCCGCCACAACAACAATCAATGTTGGAATTGCAACAGATTCCATACCCACTGCCAAACCACGAATAATTCCAGTGGCTGGACCAGTCAAATTCGCTTCAGCAACCAAACGAATTGGTTTTGCAGCCGTGTAGTACTCTGTGATCAAACCAATCAATGCTCCACCGACAGAGCCCGCCGCCAATGCTATCGTTACAGATTGTGACAAACCAAAAAATGGAACCAACATCGCTGAAGCCAAGGTCAAAACGATGGGTGGAAAAATCAATGCATTACGCAAAACCGCCGCAGGTTTCATATTTCGCAATGAACGAGTAATAAAAATCACAAGGATTGAAATCGCCAAACCCAATGTCGAAAGCATCAAAGGCAAAACAATTGCTGCTGTTCGAAGCTCTGTCGGGTTGTCAGTTGTTGGCATCAATTTTTGAATTCCAGCAATAGGAATTGTAAAAGCAATGGCCATGGCAGAAACAATGGCAGCCACCATGGACTCATAAATATCAGCGCCCATACCTGCAACGTCACCGACATTATCACCCACGTTATCAGCAATAACGCCAGGATTACGAGGATCATCTTCTGGAATTCCCTCGATCACTTTACCGGCAATGTCTGCCCCAACGTCTGCCGCTTTAGTGTAGATACCGCCACCGATACGAGCAAAAAGAGCGATCGACGAAGCTCCCACTGCAAAGGAGTGAAGAACTGTGCCTACGATTTCTTGATCTTTAAATACAATGTACAATGTTCCTAAGCCGATCAATCCAAGACCCGCCACACAAAGACCCATCACTGCACCACCGTCAAGGGCGATCAACAAGGCATTTGCTTTTGAACCATTTGCAGCCGCTTGAGTCGTGCGAACATTTGCATAGGTCGCAGCTTTCATACCGAAGAATCCAGCAAGCAAGCTTAACACTGCTCCAAGAATAAATGAGGCCGAAGAAATTGGACCTAAAAACATCGCAAGTAAAACACTCACAACCAATGCGTAAATAGCCAAAACTTTGTATTCGCGAACAAGAAAAGCCATTGAGCCTTCACGAATGTAAGACGCAATACGATTCATTGTTTCATTTCCTTGGGGTTGAGCTTTCACCCTGACGTAAAAGAAAAATGCGATCGCTAAGCCCACGGCTCCGGCAATCATAGGAAGGATCAATAATGTAGAACTCGACATGAAAACTCCTTGTCCACTAATTGGTGTAACATTTTGATAAGATTCTGAATTAAGACATCCTGTGGCCATGGTCAAGCTCTGAATACGTAGCAATGTCGGTTGGTTTAAAAGCGCAGTTTTGCACGCAGGGGAAGGTGATCGGAACTGCTGATTTTGTCTAAAATTTCAGCATCAACCACACCCAATTGACGATAAAAAATATGATCTAACTTCAAAAAACGTGAATCTTTGGGGAAATCGACATTTTTCAAGCCATGGCCACTGAGGACGGATTTTAAAAACAGCCACCGCTTCGCGCTCCAAGTATTAAAGTCCCCGGCCACAATTAAAGGCCCCTGATGGGATTCAATGGCCGTTAACATTTGTCGAATAAATCTTTCAAAAACAATTTGTTGAACAAAATTGATCGCATGGATGTTAATCACAAGGAGCTCATCCGCACGTCCTTCAACTTGATAGCGGGTCAACAAAATCATTTTTGGAGTTCCAATTAAAAACTCACCGTCCTCGCTACGTAAAACACGGACCTCTGTGGCTTGGACCAACGAACCCGTCGCGACACCCGTTCGCGATTGATTTTTTTTATACTCAAAACTTGAAGCCATCTTCCAGTGCCGATCATGAAATTCGCTTAAACCATGGAGCTTGCCTTGAGGGGTTAGCATCGCTTCTTGCAACAAAAGCAATTCGTGACCGTCCCCATGACTTTTTAAATCTGACAACCACCCCGAACGATTTCCTTTGTAGATATTCCACACAAAAAGATCCAACTCTTGGGGTAGAATTTTAGCTTCAACATTTCCAAAAATATGTAAACTCTCTTCGAGGGGATGGATTTTATATGGACGAAACTTCATGTTCCGGTGGATTTCTGATTTTTATTTTTTTGATTGTTTTGAAAATCATCAATTAAATTATTTAAATAATTTTGCGCTTTGTACTTCGTCATATCTTGGGCTTCGGCCTTTAAAATGTGCAACTCTTTCACGCCTTGCTTTTCTAAACGATCCTTCTGGGCCCCATAAAAAGTTCCCCCCTTCGGAGTATAAAGAACATATTTATTATTGGCTGGCAGATACACATATAAATTGCACTCGACAGGTTTATCGGGCGCAATTTCGTTGATGCTCACAGCACCCATCTCTTCCGAGGCGGACTCTTTCACTTGAACAGCCGCATCTTGACGAGGAAAAAAGGCCATGGCCACTTCGTCCCCTTTATGAACTGATTTTCTTAAAAATTCGGCGTATTCCAAGGCCCAATCTTCAAAATCGACTTTTTTAATTTTCATCTGCATATTTTCTTTGTCAGATAAATCTTCGCCGTTCGCTTTTAGAAAATTAAAAAGTCTTTCTTGAATTGTTTTAATAAAGTGATTGTCGATTTTTCTATTTTTACCCATGGCTGTGACTAAGTATCCAGAAAACCGAGTTGATTCGATCAATATGCAAGCCACATTTGTATTGTCGTTCAGATTTTCTTTAACTTTTCCGTCGTGAATTTCGACAGACTCCTCAAGGGCCTGATTTGAACCTTTGACTATAATGGATTCCGTATCGATGGACGCTCGCGGTCCCCTAATAGGCTGGGTAAATGCTTCGGGATTCTTAACTGGCAATGGAGACTCATCGATCTCTCGTGCTCGGATAGCCCCCGGCGCTTGACCAAAACTTGAATTTCCATTCGAATCTTCTTCTGGAAGCCCACCAGACATTCCATTATTATTTTTCTTACCAGCAGATCCACCCATCATCCCAGGGGCCTTTGATGGATCCATCGGCGTTCTTAAATCCTCATCTTCTTTGTAAACGGTGGCCTGTGCTGTTCGACCACTTGGATCTTTTTGTGGCTGCTTTGTCAGATCAATCAACTGTCCTTCTTTTGGATTTTCAGTTGATGATTCCGGCATATAACCAGCACCTTGTGCTGTGTTCGGGCTTTGACCTTGATTTCCAGAATAGGCAGGCCCACTTCCAACTCCACCAGAACCCATGATTCCAGATCCACTTTGCCCAGAGCTTGATGGCATATAAGCAGGGCCACTTGAATCGCCACCCTCTTCCTCTTCCTCCATGGAGCCTAAAATTTTATTCATGTTTTCCAAGTTAAAGGCCCCATCGGTTTGCCCTTGTTCGCCTTTAAATGTGATGACATCAGACCCTTGGGCCCCCTTCACTTGAATGCGACCGTCAGAATTCGGCGATGCACTTTGATTGCCAGCACCTTGCTGTGGTTTTACATCTTTGGGCGCCAGTGCAGCCTTTTCTTGATCGCGAATATACTTATTCACTGCCCTTTCGATGGCAGGCCCTGTAACTGGGGGGTTCACTTTGTAATCCGAATGGGAATCCATCAAAAGCCTGTAGGACTGCGAAGTTGATTGCTCGGCATAGGTGATCACACACACCGGAAAAGCTTGGGATAATAATTTTGGAAGTGTACGAATTTTTTTATTGGGGTGATCCACACAGACCATAACAAATTTTGGTTTATGTTGAACCACGTATGTCAGTGCATCTTTCAAACTGATCGTTGAAATCACGGACCAATCCCTATTTTTTAGAAACTGCTCGGCCGTAATGAGCGAAGTTTTACTGACTTTAATAATCAGTAATGACTTGGGAATTTGCAAATCTGACATAGTCTCAGATTAACTTATTTTAGAGTTTTCTCCCACTCATAGGATGTTTTACAGATCGTTTCAAGACTATCGTAGGTGGGCTTCCAACCAAGGACTTTCTTGATCTTGGTCGAGTCCGCCACAACATGGGCCTGATCGCCTTCACGGGGGGGCTGAATTCGCCTCTCCAGAGCATGGCCACAAACTTTTTCCATTGACGAAAGCACATCCAACACCGATGAACCCTTGCCGTATCCGCAGTTAAAAATTTCGCCACAATTGTTTTTTTCCATATAGGCAAGTGCCAAGATATGTGCCGTCACTAAATCTTCGACATGGATATAATCACGAACGGCTGTTCCATCCTTCGTCTTGTATTTGTCACCATAGACATCAATATGGGATCTCTTTCCGCAGGCTAATTCGGCAACAACTTTAATCAAATGCGTGGCCTCGTTCGTGCGCTGACCCAAGG
>DGYJ01000065.1:40258-46079 GCA_002396665.1 Bdellovibrionaceae bacterium UBA5009 | reverse complement strand
TCGTGCGCTGACCAAAGCTCTGATCCAAAGCTGCTCCGGCCACATTAAAATATCGCAAAATAATATAATTTATTCCGTGGGCATGGCGAACTTCTTCTAAAAGTTTTTCCATATACCATTTTGTCATCCCGTAGGGATTGATCGGTTGGCAAGGGCTTGCTTCAGAGACAATACCAGATTCAGATGCCGCATAAACCGCCGCAGATGACGAGAAAAGAAAATTTTTAACTCCCGAACGAATTGCACATTGCAGTAAATTCATCCCACCAAAAAAATTATTTTCGTAATACTCTAAGGGCATTTTAATAGATTCCGGAACAACTGTCTTTGCTGCGAAGTGAAGAATAGAATCGATTTTATAATCTTTCATGACCCGTGCAGGAAGCTCGCGATCCCTGACATCGCCAAAAACAAATTTGCAATTCTTATGCAAAGACTCTTTAAATCCTGTCGAATAATTGTCATAGACAACAACATCATGGCCTTGTTCAATCAATCGGTGGGCCGCAAATGATCCGATATAGCCTGCCCCACCAGTCACTAAAATTTTCAAACGAGCTCCTTCAATTTGCCGATCAACGGCCTTGACCAAATAGAACAATTTTAACTGTTCGTAAAAGAATCAAATAATCTAAAATAAAAGAATAATTTTTAATGTAGTACAAATCGTACTCTAACTTGTTCTTCGAGTCCGTTACACTGGCCCCGTAGGGGTAAAGAATCTGCGCCCATCCCGTCAGCCCCGGACGAACAAGATGTCTTAAATTATAATATGGAATTTGCTTCTCTAATTCTTCATTGAACTCTGGACGCACGGGCCTTGGCCCGATAAAGCTCATATCCCCACGCAAGACATTCCATAACTGAGGAAGCTCATCCAATCTTGTTTTACGAATAAAATGCCCAAATCGTGTCACACGTTGATCGCTGGTCGCGGCCCACTGGGGGCCGTTTTCTTCTGCATCCACACGCATGGATCTAAATTTATATATTTTAAACAGTCGACCTTTCAGACCTGTGCGGGTTTGTTGATAAAAAATTGGCCCCTTGGAATCTAAAAAAACACCAAATGCCGTCACCAACACCAATGGCCACGAAAGCAAAATCAAAATGATTGCAAATATCAAATCATGCAATCGCTTCACCCGGATAAGCCACGAATGACCCAATATTTTGTATCCCGAATTAAAAAACAGCCAATCGATTTGAATATGCTCGACGGGTATTTTTCGAAGCACTGACTCAATAAAATCAGCCCACCCAATCACCGACTCACCATTCATTTTTTGATCCAATAAAAATAGCTTCCAATCCTCGTTTAAGGAAGTCACACCTGCTGCGACGACATATCCAGAAAAGTCGACCAAATTCATCTGCAAATCCTGCGGGGATTTGATTTTTGTCACATCCACAAGTTGATAGTGACCACGCAAAAATGTTTGCAATTGGTCACGACGGATCAATTCATCAATTTGAGGATCGCACAAAATCATCCACTTCGATTGATTCGCCACTTTTTTAAAATATTGGCGAATCAAAATTCGATAGGAGCTCGCAATGAATGCATAACTCATCAATGAGCCAAATAAAACGCCACGGCCAAAAAGACCCATTCGCTGTTTGGCCAAAATATAATTGCTCAGTACGACCAAAATAATGGTCATGGTCACGGCAACAAGCATTCGAAAAATCAGCTGACGACCGCGAAGGTCGTCCAAATCATAATTTCCCAGAACATAGGAAAACGTCAGCAAGGACAAAAGAATAAACCACAAACCTATCGAGAAAAAGTAATCAAAATGGAAATCCCCTACCCTCAAAGTGTAAATGAGAGGAATAAGAAGCATGAAAACAATGGCATCCAGGGCCATCAGTAACAGCTTATGACGCGGTGTTAGTTTTGGTAAAAAACCCATACGCTAAGATCTATCAAAAAGAGACTAGAAAACAATCTACTTTTTATAAAAAACAGTATATTCTTTGATACTTATGGATTTTATTTTTCTTTTTATGTGGATCAGCCTGACCGTTTCACAAAGTGCCATGGATTTCATGTCCACTTTGATTGTCCTTTGGACAGTGGTTTATATTGTGAAACACAGAGCGGATACTGACTTCACATGGAAGATTGGTCTTGAAAAATTGTGGCTCCCTTGGTTGTTCATTTTTTTTGCCGGAATTTTTGTTGCCGTTCCCATCCATTCGATCAATTGGGTCCACGCCACCGAGATGAAGTGGATCCTCGTCTTTTACAGCTTTATCTTTTTTTACAAGAAGCAAGCCCCCTGGGAAGACCCAAAGCATCTTCAACGATTTTGTCTTTTTCTGGCATTTGCCAGCGCCCATGCCGCCTTTGCCTCTTTGATCGACTACGATTTTATTTTGCAAAAAAAATTAAGTGATGAAACCCGCGCAGGGGGATTCTTTGATGACCCCATGGGCTTCGCCCATATCTTCGGTCAATTTTTTGTGTTTTTATTTGCTTGGATTCTAAGTCGAACTCATTTGGCTGTTTCAAATAAAATATCATTGGTTGAATCGATCAAAAAAAATTCTTTGTATATTCTTACGGCCTTGCTGACCGGTTTCGGCGTGCTTTTGAGTCTTACCCGCGGCATTTGGATGGCCGCCGCTGTCGCCGGACTTATTTCGGCCTTTGTCATCAACCGCAAATGGGGATGGTTTAGTTTTTTAGCTGCGATGTCTTTCATGGGTATACTCTTCGCCATATGGCCCATGTTTAGGGAAAGAATCCTTTTTGTCTTTGATGCTTCCCACAACTACGATGGTGAACGTATGTGGCTTTGGAAATCCAATTGGCATATGTTTTTGGACCATCCACTTCTTGGGGTCGGCTACGGAGAATACCATCAGTGGCTTCCTATCTATTTTGAAAAACTTGGGGCCCCTGCCAATCAACAATTGATCAGCCACTCCCACAACCAATATTTGCATTTTCTTTCCAATACTGGATTTTTAGGCGGATTGTTTTACATTTTATTTTTAGGATTTATTCTTTTTCAAACCTACAAAATTTATAATAAAATCAAAACCACTCCCGAAGCCCATTGGGTCATTGGCTCTTTAGCAGCCCAGTGCTGTTTTATCCTTGGTGGACTGACAGAGTGTAATTTCGAACGTGCAAAAATGCGATTAACCTATTTGGCCTTGGCAGCAATCCCCTTCGCCATCAATCTCAAATTGAAAATCAGAGGTGAAAAATGAAATCTCAACTGACCGGACAACAAATTCAAAAAGTTTGGATAGATAATTTAAAATCTGCCGAAAAAACATTAAATACATTTTTGTCATCAGAAGATCAAATTGCAAAAGTTGTTCACCTTTCTGAACTTATGATTCAAACATATAAAAACAATGGAACCGTTTTTACTTGCGGAAATGGTGGTAGTCATTGTGATGCCATGCACTTTGCAGAGGAAATGACAGGCCGATACCGCAAGGATCGCCCCCCCATGGCAGCATTAGCACTTGGGGATGCTAGCCATGTGACTTGCGTCGGGAATGATTATGGATTTGAACATATTTTTTCTAGACAATTAGAAGCCCTAGGACGGCCAGGTGATCTTATTATTGGCCTCTCGACAAGTGGTCAGTCAAAAAATGTTATCAAAGCCTTTGAGGTCGCTAAGAAGAAAAAAATGACGTCTGTTGCTCTTTTAGGTCGCGATGGCGGACTGATGAAAGACTTGGCAAATCTTTCCATCGTGATTCCTGAAAAAACATCGGATCGTATTCAGGAAATGCATATTAAAATTCTACATATGGTTATTGAAATCATTGAGCGCGAGTTTTTTCCAGAACACTACTGATTATTTTGAAGTGGATAATTCTTCAGAAGTTGATCCCAACCTGTACCCTCGCCACCCAATAGAGTCAATAAAATCAGCTATTTATGCAACGTCAGAGGATACTCTTTACATGTAATTATTTTGTATGTACAATAGGACATGCGATTTAAATGGGATTCTCAAAAGGCGAAGGCTAGTAGTCCATGTTTACAAAGAAAGCGAAAGCGTAATCCGCATCATTAGTGCCCGCAAAGCGACTAGAAAAGAAAAATCAGATTTTGAAAATATTTAAGGAGATCTATGCGCAAACAATATGATTTAAAAAATATGAAGTTAATTGACAATCCTTACTCTGAAAAGCTTAAAAAAAGTGTCACAATTCGTTTGGACTCTGATGTCATTGATTATTTCAAAAAACTAAGCGAGCAGACTCATGTTCCCTACCAAACATTAGTCAATGACTTTTTAAAAAGCTGCAAAGATCAAAAAATGACCCCTAAAACAATTTGGAAAAAATCAGTTTAACAAACAAGTTATCCAAATCGGCCCGTGATATAATTTTCAGTTCTCTGGTCTTTTGGATTTGTGAAGAGCACTTCGCTCGGCCCGTACTCAATCAAATCACCTAAATACATAAAAGCTGTCGAGTCAGAACACCTGGCCGCTTGGTGGAGATTGTGAGTCACAATAAGGATGGTGACCTCTTTTTTAAGCTCCGTGATAAGTTCTTCAATATGCCCAGTTGAAATTGGATCCAAAGCAGATGTGGGCTCGTCCAACAAAAGAATTTCTGGCTCTGTGGCCAAGGCCCTTGCAATACAAAGACGTTGCTGTTGTCCGCCAGACATGGATGTGGCGGCAGTGTGCAATCGATCTTTCACTTCACTCCATAGGCCTGCAGATTTCAAAGACTCTTCGACACGCTCATCAATAAATGTTTTTTTACGTATTCCACGAACACGCAGTCCATAGGCTACGTTTTCATATATTGTCTTAGGAAAAGGGTTGGGTTTTTGAAAAACCATCCCAATTCGCATACGCACTTCCATGGGATCGATGTCAGAGGCTAAAATATTTTTTGCTTCTGGATACAAGACAATTTCACCATTGTATTTTGCCTGGGAATAAAGATCATGCATTCGATTAAAGCAACGAAGCAAGGTGGTCTTACCGCATCCCGAAGGACCAATCAAAGCCGTGATCTTTTTTTCATAAACTGGCAGCGAAACCGCATTCAATACTTTTTTTGTATCGTAGGAAAATGATAAGTTTTTAACTTCGGCCCTTAAGGCACTTGTATTCACAGTTTCCATGTTTCACCATTTCATTTTTGATCTGAAGCGATAGCGTATCGCAATGGCCAGACCATTCATCAACAAAGTCATACCTAACAAAATCACACCCGTCGCTGCCGCATTCTGATGAAATGCCTCTTCGGGTTTTGAAATCCAATTGAACATCTGGATTGGCATCACTGTAAAGGGATCCTTCAACCATTGAAAACTAATGTAGGGAAACTCTGGGTGCACTGGGCTGGTTGGCAAAAACGCGATAAACGTTAATGCACCAACTGTGATCAAAGGTGCAGTTTCACCAATGGCCCGCGAAAGAGCAATAATAACACCAGTCATTATTCCTCCTGAACTATAGGGTAAAATATGATGTTTGACAGTTTGCCACTGACTAGCCCCCAGGGCATAGGACGCTTCGCGAATAGAGTTTGGAATTGCACGAATAGCTTCCCGAGTTGTCACAATAACAATTGGAAGTACTAGCAACCCTAACGTAAGCCCCGCAGTCAAAACACTTTGTCCTAATTTTAATTGAAAAACAAATACACCCAAGGCCATCAGGCCAAATGTGATCGATGGCACACCAGCAAGATTAATAATATTAAGTTCGATTAAACGAGTGATCCAATTTTTTGCAGCATACTCTTCTAGATAAATTGCCGCGGCGATCCCCACTGGGATTGTGGCCAAAGACGTAATCACCATGACACAAAATGATCC
>DGYJ01000065.1:30550-40087 GCA_002396665.1 Bdellovibrionaceae bacterium UBA5009 | reverse complement strand
AACCCACCCATGCCGATAAAATCCCAGCTTTTTCAGGAAATCGGGATGGAAAATTTGTAAAAAATTCTGCGCTAATGCGCGGAACTCCTGTGGATGCAAGATCATAAATTAAGGCTAACAATGTCAGCAGTGCGAACAGCAAAGACATCAAGCCAATCGTTGCAAATATCAAATCCATCATTTTTTTCTTCGCAATCAGCTTTTGCAAATCTAAACTTTGCGAAACATTTTGTCGTCTTTGCAATACACTCTCCATTACTCTTTCTCCTGAAATCTTTGTCGAATCCAAAGACCCAAAATATTGAAAATTAATGTGATTACAAACAGAGTCAAGCCCGCAACATAAATGGATTGATAACCAATGGACCCATGGGGCAAATCCCCCTGACTGACTTGAACAATAAATGCTGTGATTGTCGCCGCCGGCTGAGTCGGGTCCATGGTTAAATTCGGCTGATTTCCAGCTGCAACGGCCACCACCATCGTTTCACCAAGGGCCCTTGAAATAGCCAAAATATAGGCTGAGGTCAGCCCCGAAAATGCTGAAGGAATGACCACACGAAATGTCGTTTGAAATTGATTGGCCCCCATGGCCACAGAGGCCTCGCGAAGATGATTCGGAACAGCGCGCATGGCATCTTCGCTTAAGGAACTCACGTAGGGAATAATCATTACCCCAATAACAAGGCCTGCACTTAATATATTGAAACCTTGGATCGAAGGGAAAATGTTTTGCAATAAAGGCGTTACAAATAATAAAGCAAAATATCCATAGACCACTGTCGGAACAGCGGCCAACATCTCAAGAATTGGTTTTAATACTTCACGATATCTTGGACGAATATACTCACTCAAAAATGCCGCAGTGATTGTCCCTAAGGGAATCGCAACAACTAAGGCAATGGCTGTGCTTAAGAGGGTTCCAGACAGCAACGGCAAAATTCCGTATCTTGGATTATCAAATAATGGTGTCCACTCGGTGTCTGTCAAAAAAAGTTTTAATGGAACATTTTGAAAAAATGGCAGGGACTCAGAAACAAGAATCCAAACAATGGCCAAGGTCACAAAGACTGAAGACGCTGCGGCCAAAAACAAAACAAGCTCCACGAGTTTTTCGCGAAGCTTTCTTAGTTTTCGAATACGATGGGCCGGCGATGTGAACTCCGGCCTCGATAGTATCTTCTGTCGACTCACTCCAATTTACTTTCTTTCTTCATTAAGTCTTCAATTTTCATTCCGATATCAGAATGTCCGCCAAACACTGTTCCTAATTTGTTTTTTTGCAAATGGGTTTTTCCCATTGTGTATATTTTAGCTGGCAATGCAACATACTTCACCTGCGGAACCATTTTTTCTGCATTGCTTAAGTAAAATTCTACAAACTCTTTGATTTCTGCTTTTTTATAAGAAGCCTCATTAACATAAATAAAAATTGGTCGCGACAAAGGCGCGTAGGTTGAATTCTCGACCGCAGCTTTTGAAGGCAAAACTGCAGATTTTGTATTCGGATTGAAGATCCCTAAAGCTTTAAGCTTCGATTTGTTCTCTTCATAATAGGCTAAAGGCAAATAACCCAATGCAAATTTATCTGAAGCAATACCAGTTACCAAGGTGTTGTCGTTTTCACTGGCAGAATAATCACCGCGGCTGGCTTTTGCTTTTCCAACAATAGCCTCTGTAAAATAATCAAATGTTCCAGAATCAGAACCAGCACCATAAAGTTTTAATTTTTCCTTTGGCCATTTATCATTCACCTGGGCCCACTCGGTCACCTTACCTTGAGCTTCGGGTTCCCACATTTTTTTAAGATCCGCCACTGTGATATCATTGATCCAATTGTTTTTAGGATTTACAACGACAACCGTTGCATCGTAGGCAATTGGTAATTCATAAAATTTGATGCCAGCTTTTTTACACTCTTCCATCTCTTTTGTTTGAATTGGACGAGAAGCATCTTGGATGTCCGTTTCACCGCGACAGAATTTTTTAAATCCACCACCAGTACCTGAAATTCCAACTGTCACCCGGATTTGACCTTTTTTTAAATTCTGAAATTCTTCGGCCATGGCTTCTGTAATTGGGAACACAGTGCTTGAACCATCGACCTTAATGACCGGAGTTTCTGCTTTTACAACACCAGAAAAAATGACCCCAGAACAAACACAAAACAAAGATGCCAAATGCATTTTCAATTTCATAAATTCTCCTTGTGAAATCTAAGGCCAAGCTAGCACTAGAATTGTTTCACCATTGTCAGGATTTGTTTAGGATTAATGACGCTGTGCCGCCAATGTGCAGTCTCCTTTTGCACCGAAAAACTTGGCCCCCAGATTGCTTATAATCATGGAAAGCAGATCCATTGCGTTCTGCTACAAACAGAGGGGAATGTTATGAAAGTAAAAACTCAAAATAGAAATCAACAAACAAAAGAACTCCTTCAGCTTGAATTTCTAATTCTATTTCTTCTGACTTTTTTCTTTCTTCAAAGCCAAGCACAAACCCCAGAGCAGTCGGCCATCGCAAACGTGATGGTGCATGGCAGGGGGTGCAGCTCAGAAAGCACCCGTGCCAGCCTGTCACCAGATGCAAAGTCCCTCTCTCTTCTTTTCGACGAATACAAAGTCGAAATTGGTGAAGGAAGTAGCACTTGGCCCGCACCCAAAGCCGTGGTCAATTGCCACGTTTCCATGGATATTTTGACCCCTCCAAACTGGCAATTTGCCTTCGAAGCCATTGACTATCGGGGCTATGTTCAGCTTCCAAGCAGTGCTTCTGCTTTTCACCGCCTGACCTATGTGAACAGTCAGCAGCTTATATCCTCGCTCAGGGAAGCCACTTTTCTAGGACCCATCAATGAAGACTACTATCAACATTTCCAGCAAAGACAAGAACGCTTGGTCTGGTCTCCGTGCGGGGCCCGATCACAAAAACTCCAATTTATTTCACAAATTGGAGTTCAGTTTTACCCGCGCTCAACTGATCGAAGCCTTGCACAGATCAGTATCGATTCTTCTGATATGAATATCGATCAAAAACTTTCTGTCGTCTGGAGAACATGTGAACCACTCCCAGAAAGAAACAGCCCCTTCCCTCGGGACCCACGCCCCCCTCGTTACGGTCGCTTTTGAAGCTGATTTAGCTGGACAGCCTCGACAGGCATTCATAACATAACTTCATGGGTGATTCGATTGATGCCATTCTAAAAGCATTTCTCAGCGTATTTCGCTGGCCTGTTCTTCTACGCCTAGCTCTACCATTTATATTCTCTGTGCTCTTTGCACTTTTCTTTATCATTTCATTTTGGAGCATGGGAATTAACTTTTTGGAAACCATCCTCATGAGCTTTGATTGGTTTATTCGATGGATTGAGTTTTTATTTTCTTGGACCAACTGGCCCGTCATTCAACTGAACAGCTTCATTGCAATTTTTTTATTCGTCTTGATCATTATTCCGATGATCTACTTTTCAACATTAATACTGACCTCCGTGCTCTTGGTTCCACTTTTACAAAAAACTATTCATAAAAAAGATTTTCCCCAGCTCGAGCCCCTGGGAAAAGGGAGACTTTGGCCAAGTCTTAAAAATAGCATCACAGCCACAATAATTTTTATTATTGGATTTATCCTTGGCCTTCCATTATTTCTAATTCCAGGCGGGCAAATTCTATGGCCACTTTTTTTGAATGCCTATGTTTCACAAAAAGTCTTTCCCTATGATGTCCTCCAAGACTATGCAACAGATGAAGAGATTGAATTTTTACTCAAAAATGAAAGTGATAAATTTTGGTCCCTGGGGCTTGTTTCCGGAGTTTTCTTTTACATTCCGGTGCTTAATTTTTTAACTCCATCGCTGATTGGACTTAGCTATATCTTTTTATCTTTCGATTTACTGCAAAAACATCGGAATCAAAAATCAAAAGGTATTCCAATATGATTGAAGTCACCGCTTTGGAAAATGATTTTAAAAAAAATTATGACAAAGGACTGCAGCTTCTTGAAGATCAACAACAGGTCCCGGCAATGGCGGCTTTTAAAGCCAACTATGAAAAACTAAAAAATTTAGAATTTACAATTTCTGATCAAGAATTTCAAAAACTGATTCCATTTACATCCTTGAGTTTAAAGAAAATTGGCTGGATTTGTCGTCAGAATCAAGAATTTGAAAAGGCCTACTATTACCATGAAATTCGCTATGAATATGTGAAAAAATATGGCTCAAAGCAAGAGTTGCATGATGCCTGTATCAGCTTAGACATGGATAGCTTTTACTTAAAAGATCTTCGACTGTGCCAGCTTTGGCTTCACAAAAGCCTTGAAATAGCCAAGCTTATCAACAACCCCATCGACCAAACAAAGGCCCTCGGAATCAGTTATAATAATCTTTCTGGGACCTATTCCGAAATGAAACTTTACAAAGAAGCTCTGGAGTCCATAGACCTCAGTCTTGATCATTGGATCAAGTACGAGTCCTATTGCGGCACAGAAGAAAATAGAATCGTGTGGGCCTACTACGCTGTCGCTGAAATATTTTTTAAATGGTCAGAGACTCTACAAAGCCATGGGGAGCATTCCCATTGGCAAAAACAAGAGGCCCTTAAAAACTATTCCAAGAGTTTACAAATTGCTCAGTCTCGCAATATGCCTGACAGTGAACTGCACCCCATCACGATAAAAATTCACCAACTCAGTCCAGACACTACCTTAAATAATTAAGTTTGTTCTTAGGCGAACTTTATTTTAGTATATTTCTCTATGCAAATTTTGCTTATTGCCATCAGCTTTGCCCTGATCTATTCGTTCGAAAGAGCTTTTTTTGCATTTTGGAACTGGCCCTATTATCAAAACCAGCCATTCAATGAACTTCTGTACAGTTTTATCAAAGGCTTTCAATTTGATCTTTCAGCAACCTCGACACTGCTCTTGCTAACACTTCCAGTTTTTATTCTAAAGACTTGGGTTAAAAACAAAGAGAAGTCGCCTCAGCTCCGCCTTGTTCTAGATGTTCTATTAGGAGCTTTAATTTTTGCAAGCCAGTTCCCCTTTATGATTTTGTCCTGCATTGATAACGAACTCGTTTTTATCACAGGTCAAAGATTCACTTGGGGCGCACTTTATAATTTCAAAGAAGTCCCAGGCAAAACAAATTCCTTTGCAAGTTACTACTACCCCTTAGTCGTCGCCTGCATCATTTTCGGAATTTTGATGATTCTATCCATCGCCTTCAGTCTTCGTAAGGTAAAATATTTTTCACAAGCCACAAATAATATTTTGGCAGTCTGCGGACTTTTGCTTTTTGTTTTTTGCGGACTGCAATTTCACCCATTGGATTTCGCCCAGGCCAATAGCAGTCAAAAACCCATTCTCTACAATTTGACGATCAACACCACTTACAATTTCTTGCACTCGCTAGAAGAAAATGAAAAAGAGCACGAACGCCTGAAGTCCTCGTTTCATTACACAAAAGACCAACTTCCCGGGGCCTTGTCAAAACCTACACTGCTTGAGGGTCATCGCCTTTCACAGCCACAAAATGTGGTCATTTTTATTCTTGAAAGTTTCAACAAAGACTACAACGAATACACTCCATTTTTAAATGAGTTAGCAAAAAAAGGACTTTCCTTCGAACATAACTACGCTAACGGCCGAAGATCCATAGAGGGAGTTTCTTCAATACTTGCAGGAATTCCTTCATTCTTTAGCACTCCATTTATCTTAACAGATTATTTCAATACTCCATTTCAAGGGATTGGAAACTGGCTGCAAGCTGCAGGCTACAACACCTCGTTTTTTCATGGGGCCCACAACAGCACGATGCATTTCAACGAGCTCACTCAAAAAATTGGAATCCAAAATTACTATGGATTAAATGAGTATCCCCATCCAGAACATCATGACGGCGCCTGGGGCATTCCTGATCATCTCTATTTGCAGTACATGCTTAAAATGTTAAGTCAGAAAAAGAAACCATTTTTCGCCTCTGTTTTCACTCTGAGCTCTCACCATCCGTTTAAAGTTCCTGAAGAATTTAAAAATAAATTCAAAAAGGGTCCCTTAGATATCCTTGAAAGTATTCAATACACAGATGAATCTATTCGTTTATTTTTTGAAGCAGCCAAGAAAGAAGCTTGGTACAATAACACATTATTTGTTTTTGTGGCTGACCATACCTATAAACCCATCAGCCCTTTTAGACAAAATTTAATTTCAACCTACGAAGTCCCGTTGATTTTTTATCATCCCAAGTTTCATTGGCCAAAAGATATTGATCGAAATCAAATCACCAGCCACATTGATATTGTTCCAAGTGTTATGGATTTTGTCGGAGTCAAATCCAAAACCCCACGCTTATGTTTGGGGAAATCCGTCTTTGCTCAGGGGCCACGCTCGGCGATAAATTATTTAGATCGAAAGGATCTTCTGATCACTTCAGATTACAGAGTCACTCAATTTCTTTTTGGATCATTGGATGTGTTTTCAACAGAAGACAATTGGTTACAAAAACCCATTGAGAATGAAAAAATCGTTGAATCAGCAAAAGAAGATTTATTACTACACCGTAAATACCTTAAAGATTATTTTGAAAACTATTCGCAACAAAGTCTTTGTCCAGAATTTTAATATCTTAGATGTGCAATTATTTTATTTTGCTGTAACTTCGTAATCCACTTGATACGCCAAGTGATCTGACGGAGCATCGTCTTGATAAAGCTCGTCCATAGTCTTAAAGATCGCAGTGGGATGAACACGATGGTGCTTCCCTTGCCGATAGAAGTGCTGATCCTTTGTTTGTTTCCAAAAAATATCAGAATTAAAATCCCCGGCAAAAATAATTGGATCCTCGGTGGGATTCTGATTCAGAAATTTTTCTAGCTCTTGAATTTGTAAATACTTTGCGCGATCGACAAGAGCCTGCGAAGCCCCGGAGCCCTTATTTGAATTCATATGGGTGTTCAAAATCTGAATGGAATGCCCCCAACCTTGAGGGCTTACCTTAATCATCATGACACTTTTTTTGATGTAGCAATCCCATCCCACGCAGCTATCAGAAGAAAATGACATCTCATTTATTTTCTCTATTGGATAGCGGCTCAGAATCACTAAACCACTTCCAACAAGTTGCGATCTGACAAGTAAATCTGAAAAACTATTCTGCGGCCCCCAAATGACATAGGGGTAACCTGATTTTTCCACCAACAATCTTGAATAAGGACTGAAGGCCTCTTGGATTAAAACAAGATCAGGCCCTTGCGAAGACAAGCGCATCTCTGAAAGTTTTTGTCCAATGTATAGCATTCTGGCTTTATTGTGTTTAAGCCCTGGCAAACCATGAATATTGTAAGTCATCACCTTCAAAATTGGATTTGCTTCTTTTGCACCAAAACTATTGCTAGCGGAAAACAACATTGCAAACACAAGGAAATGAAAAGGTTTAAGTAAAAAAAAGAAAAGTCTTATCTGTGATGAAAATTCGTTCTTCATTCAGATAAGACTTTCCTGAAATCAATAAAATCGCAACGGATTATTTTTATTGACCAAATACGGCAGCTTCCGCATTGACCATTCCACCGGAAGCAACTTTACCTTCCAAAGACTTCAGTGGTTTTACTGTGCGCATGATTTTTTGTTTGATTTCGTCAGGGGTTAAAGATGGGTTTTTTTGAATCATCAAAGCCACCACTCCAGAAACAAACGGAGTCGCCATCGATGTTCCATCCAAGTTGGCATAACTGTTCCCGTAGGTGCTTAAAACAGAAACGCCAGGAGCTCCAACATGGACTTTCTTCAAACCATAATTTGAGAACGAGGCTTTTCTGCCAGAGCTATCCACGGCTGCAACAGAAATCAAATTCGGCAAATCATAGTTGGCAGGGTAAAATGAGCTCTTATCATTATTTTTTCCGTCATTTCCTGCGGCAGCTACAAAGACCACACCTGCTTTGTTTGCTCTGTCGATGGCTTCTCCTAAAGCAACTGAATACTCTGTGGAGCCCCAGGATGCGCTGATCACTTTAGCTCCCATTTTAACAGCGTAATCTATGGACTTAATAGCATCTTCAAGACTTCCAGAACCGGATCCTGATAAAAATCCAGCGGTCATTAGGTTGGTCTTCCAATTGACCCCGACAACTCCAAGTCCATTATCGCCAGCTGCACCAATGATTCCTGCACAATGGGTTCCATGACCATTTTGATCAGAACCTGGATTCTTTGGATAAACGAAATGATATCCATGGACATCATCGATAAAACCATTTCCGTCATCATCTACTCCAGGTTTTCCATTCAGTTCAGCCTGGTTCACCCACATATTTTGCTGAAGATCCTTGTGCTTGCTATTAATTCCAGTATCCGAAACTGCGACAATGACATCGGGCGAACCTGTCATTTGCTCCCACACTGGCAAAACATTAATGTCTGTGGATTTCTTATTTACAATTCCCCACTGACCTTTCATTTTTGGATCATTCGGCATGGATACCAATTTATAAATGTAATTGGGCTCAATGTACTCAACCCCAACATCCTTCAGTAGGGATGCGAGTTGAAACTTGTCTTTATCTGATTTCACAAGGATCAAATGCCCCTGTTCACTAATTGAACGAGGTGATAGTGCTGAAATTTGTCTAAAAAGAAGCCCCCTCGAGCTTGCACTCACTGACTGCTTCAGCTTCACAACGTATTCGTTAGCAATAAAATCTGCTTGAGCTACGACCGAAAATCCTAAGCCAAAAACTAGAGCAAATACTAAATTTGATGGTTTCATGATTCCTCCGAGTATGTAGTTTAACAGTAGGAATCGGGCTCAAATGGTCCAAAACTGCTTAAAATATGAATTCTGGTCGAATTGATGAAGAAAACTTATCCAGCCTAGGCAAATTTTACCTGTTATATAAACTTTTGATTGTGCTCGTGGTGATTTTAAAATAGCTTAACCGGCATGTACTGTCTTTTTAGGTAGTACTATTAATTAAAAATGAACACCTAAAAAGGATTAAACATGGATAACTTGGAAAACATCACAGCTCTAGATCAAGGCACAGTGGCTAATGCATTGGCTGGCTTGTCAGCAAAACAGTCGAACAGCGAACAAAGCTGCACAGTATCTGCAGAAAATAAGGCTGAACAATGCCCTGTTTTGCTAGCGCTTTCAGTCATTGGCGGGAAATGGAAGCTCCAAATTCTTTGGTCACTTTCCCCAGGCCCACTTCGTTACAGTCAACTACGTCGTAAACTTGTTGGCATTTCAGAAAAAATGTTAATTCAACAGCTTAAGAATCTTGAAAAAGAAGGTCTTGTCGTTCGCAAGATGTATCCAGAGGTTCCCCCGCGCGTTGAGTATGAATTGAATCAAGCCAGTCGCGATCTGATGATCGTTCTTCGCCAGCTGAAAGAATGGTGGAATAAACATCACTCTTCTGTGGACCAACAAGCATCCCAAGCCCAAGACGCACAATAATATACAACACTTGAATTCTTTACTAAAGCCCCCTCACAAACTGTACAACCTCGAAGTTGTACAGTTTGTGAGGGGGCTTT
>DGYJ01000065.1:30016-30372 GCA_002396665.1 Bdellovibrionaceae bacterium UBA5009 | reverse complement strand
TGTACAGTTTGTGAGGGGGCTTTTTATAAAATAATTTTCGAAGTGACCCAATGGATCACAATTTCGACACAAAAAAAGAATCACATTAAAAACAAAAAACCCCGCCATCGGCAGGGTTTTTTGTTATTTAAATCATCCCACAAAGGATAATTTAGAATGCAGCAGAAAGATTCAAGTTGTAGCTGTTAGTCTCGTGTGAAAAAGCTCTACGCATATCATCACCTTTTGCAGAACCATCAGTTGTTGAATTGTCCAACAAATCAATATCGCTTGAAATTGCTGGGTTAATTGACAACGCTCCCATTGCAATATTTGCTCCGATCTCATGGCTACCTTTTGCAACAGACAAACTGTGC
>DGYJ01000065.1:29040-29828 GCA_002396665.1 Bdellovibrionaceae bacterium UBA5009 | reverse complement strand
ATGAGGCTCTGTTAAGATCAGCAGTTCTCATATCCGCTGTGAATGCATAATAGGCACTCAATTGATCATTCATGTTAAATGAAGCTGCCGGGGCAATAACTAATCTCGAAATAGTATCAGCATTTGATGCATCTTTTGAATTGAATGCAATTCGAGGAGAAAGCGTCAAAGAAAGATCTGTTTTTGTTCCCATGTGCCATGTCGGAGTCACATCCATGCGCAAGTTAGCTAGACGTTTGATTTCTTGGAAGTACTCGCCAATTGGCAAATCGACGCGAAATGAATATGACAAAGCATCTGAGCCCAAGATCGTTTGAGCAGTTTTCATTTTTAAAATTACTGGAGTTGCAATGGATTTGATTCTTTTTCCACCAAGAGTGTTGCCTGCAGCTAAAGATTCTGGCTTGTTGGCCATATCAAAAAGATGGCGAACTTCAACTGTGAAAACATCGCTCAATTTGTAATTTACACCAAGTTGGTTGGCAGAATAGGCAGATACTTGTGAACCATTGGCTTCGATATCTGCTTGTCCAACTGAATTTTCAGACACAGCAACAACACCCCATTTTTTAGCAGCAGCAGGTTGCTGAGCTTGGATCGTTGTAGAAGATTGAGCCGCAGGTGCAGCAATTGTCGTCGATGACGTTTGTGCCCGAGCAGAAACAGTCGCTGATAATAAAACCGCAACTAGAATTGAACTTTTCATTGGTTTCCCCTTTTTTTTTGCCATAGTGGCATTTATTTTTGTTCCATCAAAAAGGCCTTGGCCCTTTATGCTGAACCCACCC
>DGYJ01000065.1:23907-28925 GCA_002396665.1 Bdellovibrionaceae bacterium UBA5009 | reverse complement strand
CCTTTATGCTGAACCCACCCCCAAGTGAGTCAGACTGTTCTTTAGCAAGGAAAGTGCCATTAATTCAGGGCCAAATCAACTCTGGAAATGCTAAAAAGAAAAATTTTAACAGCGACTTAGCAAGAACTAGTGCCGTTCTGACTCTACCTGCTGTTGAAGCTTGTTGAGCGAGACAACAAACCCATAAACTCGAGATCAGTCGGCATCAAAGAAAGATCATCGAATCGGACCCATGCCCCATCGGATTTGGCCTCGGCCTTGAGGCAAAGATAATAAAATCCTGCCCGATCAACCTTGAATGTCTGAGTTAAACTTTTGAAGCTGCCTTCAGAGTCTAACTTCTGACGCTGTTTCTTAAGGACCTTCATATCCCCATCTAAAAGTTCATAGGTGATAAATTTCGATATCCCAGAAGCCATGGCCACCATTTTAAAATTATAATGATTTGCCGGCAGCTCCATTTTTTGACAAACGCGGGATACTGCGCCCTTGCGCAGTTTTAAAATGCCATCCTTATTGCCATCACCTGGGCGAGCCAAATAACCATAGACAAAATCATCGGCATCATAAAACCAATCCTTCGTCAGTCTGGTATTTGATTGAAAATCACCGTTACGAATAAAGTTAATATTCACCAGGGGTTTTTTGGTATTCCAGTCGCTAATCTGCAAATCGGCCAATGGAAAACGCAGCAATTCACCCTGGGGTTTCTGTGTCGATAGGATGGCATCGGAAACTCTCATTGACTCAATTTGTTGTTTAGAATCCAAGACAAGGGTCCCAGAATCAATCTTCTCAATATTCCAATGATTCAAAAACGTGAACGGAGGAACTTGGGAAATCAGGGACAACTCAAACTTTCCATTGCTCAGCTGTTTCAATCGACTTGCTCGAAATCCTTCCCACTCAAAATAATTGACCTTCAATAGATCAATAAAAAGTTGAGACCAATCCGACAATCCACCTTCTGAAATGGTGTCAGACCAAATCAAGGCATTGAAGTATCGAATCCACTTGGAATCACTAAAGTTGTTTTTTAAGGCTTCGCGATAAATAAGTTCATGAAGCACAAGTCCGGCTTTTTGGGACTCAGAAAGTTCATTCCAAATTTTAAGATTTATATAATATCTTTTGTCACGGGCCACTTCGGGTTCAATTTGAACTACCGCCTGCTGCAGTTTGCAATCCAAAGGAAATGGCAGATAAAAGGCATCGTTTGTTGCAGGCAACTCGAATCCATCAACAAATTTCGAATCCTGCATGAATGTTTCTAACCATGTTCGATATTGCTGGGCCCGGTAAGGACTTCTTGTTTCAAGCCTTTCAATGGCCTGACGAACTTGCATCTCCCAAGACTCGTGGGGATGATCTATTTTTAACTTCAGATCCCAGCGCAATCGTCCTTCTAAAAAATCTGGCAGTTCAATGCTTGAAATTTCTTTTTCAGGCACTGGCTTGCAGTAGGCAACCAATCCACCATTGCCAATTTTGACAGGTGAAGCTGAAGAGAAAAAAGAAAACACCAAAGCAAAAATGAACAAAATTATCGACTTCATTTTTAAATCCTTTTTGTCACGGGAAAGAGCTGAAAACAAAGGGAGTATACACGGTTAAAACCGACTGGCTCATGGCTATTGACAACAAATTCATCCATCACTTCTTCAAGTCGACGGCAAATTTCTGGATACTTATCGGCTTCAACACCAAGAATGTAGCTGCCGAAGTTTCGCTCCTCGACTTTGTCCTTTTCCAAAGACTCAATGGACTTTCCGATCCAAGATCGATGGGCCTTACGAATTGTCTGACTGGGAACACCTTCTTGAAACGAGATACACTCTTGTCGACAGGCATATCCATCAGCAGTAGATTCAATCAAACTGGCTTCAACCAGAGCATCTAAAGCTGATTGAACATCTTCTGGTGATCGCCCCAAAACATCTGAAAGTTGATAGACAGAAAACAAACCGGGACGACCGCGAATGATTTCAAAAAGTGTTAAATGCAACCAATCCTCTAAAAGTTGATGGTTGCTGATTTTTTGTTTTTGATATTTTTTAGACTCAGACAGTTTACTCGACAACTCCTGCAATGAATCCTTAGCTTGTTCGCGACGCTTCATTGATCGGGAGTACTGACTGTCAACCAATGCTAAGAAAAATTCTTTTTCTGACTTATTCAGTTTTAATCTTTCGGAAATTGATGTTGTCGTTTTGCGGGACAAGCCAGCTTTACCACGAAGAACCAAGGACATTTGGGCAGCTGAAACCCCTGCTTCCTTAGCAAATCCCCTCAAGGTATAGCCTGGGGATGTTTGTATTTTTCTTTCAAACAGCAAATTTAAATATTGTTCGACGCTTTGGGCTTTCAACATAGGAGCATACAAGCACGCTGTAAAAAGTGCGTCAACATTTAGAAAAAAACTTTTTTATCATTAAACAGTGTTAAACTGAACTCCTACTCCAGAGCGGATTGCAGCGCAATGCTTAATCGTGCGATTTTGCTCAAAGTATTCTAAACTATGTGTTTCAATTACATAAAAGGATGAATATGAAAATCAAACGAAAAATACCATCGCAAATTTTTACCGTATTGCTTTTAAGTTTTTCATTCTCTGCATTTGCTCAATATTACCCTGGAAATTCAATTTTCATTCGACAGTCAACAATCCAAATCCCAAGATACCAAGTTGTTTCCGAAGGGATTTTTCGCGGGGGCCGCCCGACCATTGGCGATCATGCTCAAATCAAAAGAAATAATAATATTAAAACTATTATAAACCTTGAAAACGATATGCGACAGGCCGCCATCGACCAATCTGAATCAGCTAAAGTTGGAATTAACTTTTACTCGGAACCCATGTCTGCTTTCAAAGAGCCTAATGATGAACAAGTTGCCCGAGTTTTAAAAGCGCTCACCAACAAAGAGTACTATCCAATTTTTATTCATTGCAAACATGGGGAAGATCGCACAGGAATGATCATTGGCTTGTACAGAGTGTTTGTTGAAAAATGGACTCCTCAGCAAGCCTATGAAGAGATGCTGAAAAATGGTTTTCACCCAAGTCTTTACAAATTGAACAATTATTTTAAAAGAAAGACAGGACTTCGCTAGCGAGGCCCTTGTTTTTTAGAAAAGTTTCTATTGTTTCCTCGAAATTTTCTTTTCGGCCGATAATCTCGCTTTGGACCATTTTCGCGTCCTTCGATCATCGCCTTTGCTTTTCCTTTGGAAAGAATCGGTCCTGCCAAAACACTTTCTGAATGATACGGATGCCCTAGGACGACAAAAACTTTTTGTCCCGTAAGTCGTTCGATGTCCCTTAAGTAAGCTCTCTCTTCTGAATCACAGAATGAAATTGCTTCGCCCTCGGCCCCCGCGCGGGCTGTTCGCCCGATACGATGCACATAGCTTTCAGCAATGTTCGGTAACTCGAAATTAATCACATGGGTCACACCATCAACATCAATTCCACGGGCAGCAATATCTGTGGCCACCAGAACGCGGACATGCCCTGTTTTAAAATCGTTCAAGGCCCTTTGGCGAGCCCCTTGGGATTTGTTGCCGTGGATCGCAGCACTGCTAATACCATTTTTCAATAACACTTCGCTGACAAGACTTGCTCCACGCTTCGTTCGAGTAAATACAATCACCCGTTTAAGATCTGCATTTTGTAAAATGTGACGAAGCAAATTTCTTTTATTCGCACGATCTACAAAAAGCACAGACTGGGCAATCTTTTCTGCCGTCGATGAGACCGGAGAAACTTCAACTTTAACAGGATCTGTCAGCAGCTCGTGGGATAATTTTTCGATTTCACGGGGCATGGTTGCAGAGAAAAAAAGATTCTGACGTTTTGCAGGCAAAAGTTTAATCACTTTTTTAATGTCTGCCACAAAACCCATATCCAACATACGATCCGCTTCATCTAAAACAAAGACTTCGAGCGTACTTAAATTTAAGTAACGTTGATTAATGAGATCCAACAATCGCCCTGGCGTGGCAATAACGATGTCCATCCCCTGGGACAAGGCTTTGACCTGGGGTTGCTGGCTAACTCCACCAAACACAACACAGGATTTCAGACGTAAATACTTACCGTAGGTGCGAAAACTTTCTTCGACCTGCACAGCCAATTCCCGTGTTGGAACAAGAATCAAGGCCCTAGTGTGCCGAGGCGAAGGTCTTTTATTGCTTTTATGAAGGGCTTGCAAAATGGGTAAAGCAAAGGCTGCCGTTTTACCAGTTCCTGTCTGCGCACACCCTAGAAGGTCACGTCCAATCAAAAGGGATGGAATCGCAGCCGTTTGAATTGGAGTTGGTGTCGTATATCCAGAATCTTTAAGTGCTTTTTGAAGTGGCTCAATAAGTAAAAGTTGTGAAAAGTCTTTCGTGCTATTTTCTGTCGTATTCATCGGGGGAAATTTCCTGTCTGATTGTGTTTCTGGGGGCGATGCCCACAGCTATCATGGCAGGTTATAATCGAGAACCCGCTGAAAGTGGGCCCACATTACCTAGGAAACCAACAAATGGCTACAAATGATCTTCAAATTGAAAAATTTAAAGGGTCAGGGCTCTAGAATAACATCAATATCTTGGTCGTCTTCAGTTCTGAATAAAAAATTTTCAGAGACCCTGATTTCTGAATCATCTAACTCGCGAGACAGAGATTTTTTCTTCTTAAATGACGCTTTATTCTTAGAAAGCCGCAATAGCTCATCATGATGTTTTGAAACAGTTGGCCGAGTCACTACTCGCAGTGGTGCTACTCTCTGATGTGCGACACGCCGAGATGCAGCCTGCTGAGATACAATTTTCCGAGATACAACAGCTTGCTTTGTAGGCTTTAGAGGTTTGACAGATTTTACATAGTACTTATGATTCGTTTTTTTCTTAGAAGCTGTTATTGGCTGCGCCTGGGCGATGCTTCGATTTGGCGTATTTGAAATCAATTTGGTGTAAAAACCAAGAAAGGCCAGCGTCGAAAACAAAATCATTAAAGCATTCTTCACAGAGCCTCC
>DGYJ01000065.1:22296-23787 GCA_002396665.1 Bdellovibrionaceae bacterium UBA5009 | reverse complement strand
TAGCATTCTTCACAGAGCCTCCCCCAAGATGAAGTATTTGCAAATGAAAGTCCAAATCAGATAGAGCACAATGGATCCTATAGGCGTCCTAGAGGTTTTGCGCCTTGGTGTTGGTCACTCAATTTGAGAATCCATTATAAGTCTACGTTTTTTATTGGCATTTGAAGTTTTAGCATTTCTTAAACAGCTGATTAACTTCTAGCGATATCCTTCTTGTTTTGAGACACAGTGCTCGCTGACAAAAGTCCAATAATCCATGAAATCTGCTCCAGAGGCCAATTTCAAGACATAGAGACCGTATTTTTTTGAACCCAAAAAGACGAAAATGTCTTTATATGAGCTCATTAATTAATCGATCAATTTGGATAGGCGCAGGACTCTTGATTTCGTCTTGCTCTGATCAATTTAAAAGCTCTCAATTCAAATTAGAAAACTTATCTACTCAAATTCGCTACGAACAGGTCAATGAGCAGGGATTATTTTTAAGCCAACAGCTTCTGCCCGATCCAATGATGAATCGCTATAAAGACGATCTTGAATCTTCGGCAATCATTGGAAGCCTCTCGGTCCAGGCTTTGGGTGGTAGTGCAAATACAACTTCACCAAATAGAATACACATTGTCTTCGTAGGCGATGGCTATGCCAGCAAAGACATGGCCCAGTACGCTGCCGACGTCGAAAAAAATATTCAAATATTTTTAAATGAACTGCCTTTTAAGGCCTATGAAAAATATTTCGCATTTCACAAAATAGATGTGATTTCAGCTTCGAATCAAATATCGGCGCAGGGGCCATCAGGAACTAGCACACTAACTAGCACCGCCTTAGATATGCAATACAACTGCAACGGAATTGAACGACTTCTTTGCGTGAATCTAGCCAAAGTCACGAAAGCCATTCAGCCGATTCCAAAAGTAGATGCCGTCTTTGCCCTGGCCAATTCCAACAAGTATGGCGGAGCAGGATATTCCAACCCTCCAGTTTCTACTTTAGCCGCAAGAAACCCTGCCTCTGCAGAGCTTGCCTTGCACGAGTTCGGCCACTCATTTGCAGGTTTAGCTGATGAATATGACAGCTCTGGAATTTCAACGAATTGTGCGTCCTTTGCAAATGTCTCCAGTCTTGAGAAAGCACAGATGCTGGCGCAGAAAAGCAAATGGTCCCATTGGTTGAGTTTGCAAAATGTCGGGACCTTTCCAGGATCATGTTATGATATGAAATTTTTCCGACCGACTTTAAATTCAAAAATGCGTTCCCTAGGTTCTGAATATGAAGAAGTGAATACAGAGCAATTTATATTTAAAATCTATGAGAAAGTTCGTCCCATAGATAGCTACTCACCAAATAATAATAAAACCCTACGCGGAAATCCAACTTTGCAAATTCAAACCCTGGAGCCAACAGAAACTCCGCTTCAAATTACTTGGACAATTCAAGGTCAAAGAATTGCACCCTGGGACGGATTAAAGACAGTTCAAGTTCAAGATCTTC
>DGYJ01000065.1:19969-22127 GCA_002396665.1 Bdellovibrionaceae bacterium UBA5009 | reverse complement strand
ATAAAATCAATGTGAATGTCACTGATCCGACACCGCGGGTTCGAGATGAAATAAAAAGAAGTTTACTGCTCAGCCAAAACATCACTTGGAAGATTAAAGTTCGATAACAGAAATTTCAGAAGGAACAAAAAATCTATGGGCAGGGCCCCAATAGCCCGTTCCCTGATTAACATAAATCCAAAGTTTACCTTCACGACTGAGGCCTTTATTGTGCTTATGAACAAAGTGGACCAATAGATTGAATGGAAAAAATTGTCCAGCATGTGTGTGCCCCGACAAAAGCAAATCGAAATCTAGATTTTGAATATATTTATGGGATTCTGGCTGATGGGCAAGTAAGACTTTAAAGTCCGCAGCATCATCCCCGCGGGCTTTGATAAAATCCGGATGATGACTAGCGATAAATTGACCACCTGTAAAATCTGTCACACCAGCGACAAGAAGTTTTGAGGCTCCAATCTTAATTATTCTATTTTCATTCAGTAAAGGAATAATGCCTATGGATTTCACATAATCAATCCACTGCTGGGCCCCACTATAGTATTCGTGATTTCCGGTAATAAAGTAGATTCCATAACGAGCTTTTAATCGCAGAAGAGGCTCTAGATCTTTTTCTAATTTTGACGGTGACCCGTCTGCGATATCGCCAGTGATCACAATAATATCAGGATTCGCGGCAAGTACTTTTTCAACAACATCAGCAACATATTTTTTTCTTATTGTTAATCCCACATGGAGATCAGAGATTTGAACAATCTTAAAATTCTTCAAATCGTCCTTTCCGTTTTCAATTTGCAATGGGATATGATTGACAATGGGTCCACGTCTTGCTTGTAAAAAACCAATAAAAGTTATCACAAGGGATACAAAGAAAAGTGTTTTCGAAACAAGATCACTTGTTTCGCCAGATGGATTCATCAGTAAAATCAAAATATCAAAAGGCAGGCTACAAAAAATCCATGTCCCCAGAAAACCCATTGTTGAGCTCCCAAGCCACATTAAAATTTGATACCAAAATTTTTCTGTTGAACCCGGCTTCAGCCTTGCTATGAAAAGCCACGCAATACTAAAAATCACACTGGCGAATGAAATCAAGATCGCAAGTCCGTCAGAGTCTTTGAAAAGCTGAAAAAATTTCCAAAAAATATATCCAATAAGAAGACTTAGAATTGAAACAAAAATGACGAATCTCATGTCTGTAAAGAATAAGTGATTGTTAAATTATAGGCTATTATTTTTTAGTCTCACACGCATCCACTCGACCAAGCGAACACAATCGTGATCTATAGTACTGAATTTGTGGAGTGCTGAGCTTATACTCATGTTTGTGATCTAACAAATTTTCACAGGAAAGGGACGTACCTTGTATACAGTCATGGTGCAGCTTAACTGGGTCCAGATGATTTTGTAATTCTTGTGCAGACGCTACTGATCTTTCCTTCGGTTTAGAAAAACTGCTTGTCTCTTTTGGTAGCATTAAAAAAATTGACAGTGCCACCATGGCCGCCCCACCCGAAAACTGTAGCCACAGAAATCGTGATAGGCGATGGACAAGATGGTGTTCATGGGCATCGGCGATCAGCAATTGATGCTGGGCTGAAGATTTTAAATGTCCACAAAGTTGAAATTCGCGAGAACTTGATTCTGAATGAATATCTAATTTCGCTTTTGCAATGGACATTTTTGCAATCAAGGAATAGCCATCCCGTGCTTCTTGCTCGCTGACATTGCCATCTTTATTTTTATCCAAAAGTGTAGAAATATTTTTTAAGCGTGAGCCCACTGAATCAAAGATTCGATCCCAAAACAGTCCAAGCACAGGAACCTTCACGGCTGTAGGCAAACCTTCACTCGTATGGAAATCACCATGGACATAAAGTGGGGATCCATTCAAAATTTCTTCTTCGACAACTCTAAATTTACTGGCAAAAATTCCAAATAAAAAATCTGATGGTGGGAAACTTTCAATCACCGCATCTTGAATATAATGCTGCATGATCTTTGCTCGCTCTTCAGCATTGAGTCGGGCCCAATGAGTCGTCCTTGGAGATGCAATATTTAATTCTGCGGTTGCAGGTTCTATCATTGCTAGGCCCGATGAATCTAAAATGTAAAAATCTGGACTGTGTTGATGGGTATGAACTGTCACCCATTCACG
>DGYJ01000065.1:0-19753 GCA_002396665.1 Bdellovibrionaceae bacterium UBA5009 | reverse complement strand
ACTTTTTGCAATTTGAATGAAAAATAAACCGCATCAAATCCACTACGTGTTGGTATAGTCTCAAATGCTGACCATGCAAATCCTTGAACTTCAACATAGCCCTGGGGGGCCGATGCAATCACAGATCGAGCAGTGTCTTGAATTTTTCTGGTTTTTTTATGTTTACGAATGGCAGACCACAAAAGTCCGCCACCAATAACCAGCAAACTGACTGCGCCCTTCAGCGTGTCAACATTGGACATAACCGACTACGCGCCTTGACCAAATTTAGGCAAATTCATTTTCAACGAAGGAGCTTGTTTTTCAATCTCTGCAACTTTGAACATTTCTTGGCGTTGATAATTTAAAAATCGCGCAACGAACACGTCAGGGATTTGATCGATTCGCGTATTAAAGTTGGCAACAGTTTCATTGTAGGATTCTCTTCTGTCTGCAATCGTGCTTTCAAGTTGTGAAATTCGAGATTGCAATTGTGCAAAATTAACATTGGCCTTTAAATCTGGATAGGCCTCTCCAACGGCCAGCACTCCGCTCAGGGCAACACTCAACTCTTGAGATGCTTTTATCTTTTCTGCAACTGAGCTAGCTTGACCGTAACGGGTTCTTGCCTCTGATAACTTTGAAATAACACCCGCTTCGTAACCTGCATACTGTTCGATGACTTGAATCAGTTGTGGTATTTCATCAAATCTTTGCTTTAGAATGACATCAATATTTGACCAAGCTCTTTCAAGTTGGCTTCGAAGAGCAACAAGCCCATTGTAAACATTCAAAAAGACAAATGTTAGTCCCACAAGAACAACGGCTACAAAAATAAGAAATAAAGATGGCATACAACCCCCGATATTTTATCGGAGAAAACCCTGAATACTTAATATGGCTACTAAAACTTTGGTCCAGGGTTTATTGAGCTGTCTTTCGCAGATGATGATTCCGATTGTGACGAATTGGGTTTCATAATCATATAAGATAAAGCCACTGCACCGCCAAGTATAGCAACAAAGGCCGTCGAGCGCGTAAACAAATCCCCCGCAGCATCTGAACCAACAAATCCAAAAATCCACAGGCTAGATACAATTGCAGCAGCAGCAATAATTAAGACTAGAATTAATTTCATATGTAAATCATAAACTTTCCCATAACTGTGTCAAACGCTTCATTATGAGACGATCAACTTCCAGACACAGACTAATCCCATAAGAACTATATATTTCACAATTCAAATCAGTGAGTTACATCATTGATCGAATTAAAACTGTTAAAACTTTATTCGAAACATGGATATGAATTAAAAACTAAGGGTTTTGGCGAGCGGCCCAGGTCTTGCTTTATCTCAATATGAGGGGTGTTCATGTCAATGAATTCATTTAGCTTCTTTGCTCGGTCAGATTCTGCTTTGAACGCTGAAATTTCAGGATTATTCGATCTGAATAAAGCTGAAGGCGAAGTTTATCCCGCCAGCCATAAGGTGAATGAACTTAAAAAGGTTAACTATAAGCCCGTGCAAATGGATAAGCTAAAAAAGAAGTTTAGTGACCCCTACGAAAAGCGCCGCTCGGCGACCCGATATGATTTAAGACTTTCCATATTGATTTGTAATCATAAAAAAGCCGTGCGATCAAAATGTGAAAACATATCCCTATCGGGGATTAAAATTACGGAAGATCTTCCGACAGAATTTGGTGATGGTTTTTTCGATGTCATTATAATCCAAGAGAATTTTCCGCAATTAAAAAAGCATTTGTTATTTCGAGGCCGCATGGTTGGTGGAAATACAGCTTCGAAAAGAATCTACTTTGAATCCATTGCCAAGGATTCCCAAAATCAGCTCTTCAAATTGATTAAAGAACTAATGATCGTTTAATCCAGACCAACTTTACCTTCAGACCAATACACTTTTGTTCTAATCTTCGAAAGTGGCAGACCTGCTGTTTTCAACTTGCCTCTGAGGTGCTGTATAGATTCAGCTTTTCCGACCAACAACACCTGCTCACATTTTAATGCTTTTTGATGAAGTGACTGAAAGACTTCCTCGGAAATTGTATTCGCAGAGGACTTCAAAAAAACTTCCACATTCTGTAATCCTAAATCTTGAATAACCGACTGCACTTCTTGCGGGTCATTGGCTTCAATAATATATTTAGTTTCACTATAAGAAAATTGATGTCGCAAACTGGCCGCCATGGCGATGGTTGTCTCGTCTCCTAAAAGCAATAGCGAAGAAGTCTTCATAGGAAGTCGTAAAGATGTGCGTGGCCCAAAAATCTGACAAGCATCACCGGATTTAACAGTGCTGACCCATTTTGACCCAGGTCCTTGGCCATTGATGTAGGCAAGAATCCCTAACCTCCCAAGCTCTTGATCTAAAGAATGGGGAGTGTAGGTCCGCATTTGCCAGTCGCCAATATTGATTTGAATTTTTTCTCCGGGATTAAATTTAATATTCTTAAAGGCCTCGGATTCAAGATCAATAAATCGAAAATTTTTAGAAACTTCAATCACATCAGCCACTCGCGCCTGGGTCATTAGGCGATCACCAATTAAATTTAAAATTTTTCTTTTAAATAATGACACTGATTAGCCTCTACTTTTTAAATCTTCGCGCATTTTTTGTTTTTCTTCGTCGGACATGCGACACCAAGGACCTTTACCGTGGCGGTGATGATGTCCAAATGGACCTCTATGATGGTGTCTAAATCTGCCAAATCCACCGCCACCAAATCCAACAAGCAGTTTTGATAAGACCATCAATCCTAGGGCTTGCTGATAAATCAGCGTCGGACCATGGAAAATATCTGGAATCAAAGCATTCCATAGCAAAAGAAAAAGACCCGCCTTTACTAAGATAGCAACAATAATCAATGGGATAATTTTAAAACGTCTCATCATAAACCTCCTGTAGGTATTCACGTAAAGCCAGTACGGCATAACGCTTTCTAGAGAGCAGTGTATTCATACTTTGACCAGTCAAGGTGGCAATTTCTTCAAAACTTTTTCCTTCAAGCTCATGCAAAATAAAAACTTCCCTTTGATCGTCTGGAAGAGCCTCGATCGCCAAGGTGATTTCTTGACGAAGTTCTTCTTGTATCGCGGGGTCCAAGGGGGCCACACTTGTTTGATCTTCAGCCTGAACCAAAAGTCGATACTCTTCTTGGATTTTACGGCGTCTAAAGCGATCAATAACTTTGTTTTTGGCGACTTTTGTCATCCACGCACCGACTGTTTCAATTGCAAGTCCAAGCTCGTAGGCTTCGACAAACTCTTCAAACACATCCTGTAGAATATCTTCGGCCTCAAAGGGGTCACGGATCAAATTTTTAATAACTGATAGAATAGGACCCCTATGGGCCTCTACAGCGGCACTCGCCATTATATTCACATCAGTCTTTGAATCCACAGGACCTCGCACTAAGCCTTTAGAAGTAAGACGTTTCAGATCGGAAAATATTGTAGGAATTTTAAAATAATTTAAGCAAGGGATTAATCGCTATTGTTTAGCCTTTGGAAAGCTCATTTTCAATTTTGTTAAAGTCGACACCAGGGTCTTTGACAATATATAGTCCCGATACCACTTATTATCGGCAGGCACAACAATCCATGGTGCATGCTGAGTCGAAGTCGCATTGATCATTTTTTCGAAGGCCGTCATGTATTTATTCCAATACTTTCGCTCTTTAACGTCCTCTACAGAAAACTTCCAATTTTTACTGCGATTTTTTAAACGTTCATCAATTCGTAAGAGTTGTTCTTTTTTAGAAATATGTAAAAAAAATTTAATAACAACAGTCCCCTTTTGCACAAGCAACTTTTCAAAATCATTAATTCTATCGTATCGACGATTAAAAAAATCTCTTCGATGTCGGGTTTTGGCTGGGACATGTTGTTCCTTTAACAAGTCAGGGTGAACCATCGTTGTTGTGACCTCTTCATAGTAGGAACGATTAAATATCGCGGCTAATCCACTTTCAGGTGTGTGCATATGACATCGCCATATGAAATCATGCCGATACTCTTCAACTGATGGTCGTTTAAATGAATATACTTTTATCCCCTGGGGGTTTGCGGCAGCAAAAATATGTCGAACACTGCCATCCTTTCCTGCCGTATCGATCCCTTGCAGAATAATCAACAAAGAATGCTGATTATGGGCAAACATCAAATACAAAAGATCATACAATTTTTTTTGCAATCTTTCTGTCTTTTTAAGCGCATCCAGCTTGTCTTTGCACATTGGATGCTTTTTTGCAGAAAACTTATTGAGCTTTATTTTTGCCATTTCATCACCTTAAAGATATTTAAAAATCTTTGTAGCTATTCACCCCTGGGACTGCAATTTGCAATCCTGAAAAAGTCGGTCAAGAGTCCCGCCCTCTGCCAGTAGAGAAAATAAACGTGTCATTTTTCGACGCTGACGTGTTCATTTTCCCCATTGGAATAAGATTGATATGGATCACCAACAATCAAGGAGCAGCTGAATCGAATGAATCAATGGAAGCCCTATCTTATCGCACTTGCCGTTGGACTTCTTGTTGGAATTGAACGCGAAAATTCAAGGGCCTATCAAAAAGCTTTGGGGGTTCGAACTTTTCTTCTGATAAGTCTTCTTGGTGCCCTTAGCGGTGGACTTCAAAGCCCCCTACAATCAGCTTTGATCACTGGATTTATTTTTGCCATGATATTTGCTTCATACTCTTTGCAAAAGCATACCAAAAATCAAGTGATTCATCTTGGACTGACAACAGAATTTGCCGCCGGTATTGTCTATCTCGCCGGATACCTTACCCATGACTTTCCAATTCTTGCGGCAACGATTGGGCCCCTTTTAGCTATTATTCTATTTTCAAAAACAACACTTCACAACTTCACACATTCAATCAAATCGAATGAACTGAAGGCCGCCATTATGATTTTACTAATTGCTGCTGTCGTCATTGACCTTACGCCAGATGTTGCGATTGATCCCTGGGGATTTTTTAACCCACGCAAATATGGGTATTTAGTTCTGATCTTGGCCACCCTTGAATTTCTAAGTTATATTTTATACAAACTGATTGGCGAAAAGAAAAGCTCCTTGGCTGTTGGTTTTCTTGGTGGAATTGTTTCAAGCACAGTCGTTTTAATTTCATCAGCCCAACAAGCTAAAAAAAAGGATGCCCCTTGGCACAGTCTGGCCATCACATCGATTGCTGCACAGATATCATCAATGATTGAATTGCTTTTGATTGTGTCCTTGGTTTCACCAGCGCTATTTGTTCAGGTCGCCTATTGCGTACTTCCTTTAATTTTATTTGGCGTCATTTCAGTTCTTTTATTGAATCGAAATAGAATCGAACACCTATCCAAAATTGAATTAAGATCTCCCCTTGATTGGAAAGGGGTTTTTAGACTTTCGGTGATTTTCACCTTTGTCTTGGCCTTAATTTCTGTCACCGAACATTGGCTCGGCAAAAAGGCGACCCTCGCCTTATCCTTCATCACTGGCCTCTTTGAGCTGCAAGGAATATCCATTGCCAACGCAACCTTGTTTGTCCAAAATCAAGTCAGTCTTCACACCTCAACACAATACATAGCCGTTGCCATAGCCGCCAGTCTTTGCTCGAAAATTGCCATCAGCATATTTTTTGGACGAAACAAATTTTCATTTTTTATTTTTATAGCGCTGGCCCCAATGATCGGCATTCTTCTGTTCATTTCAAATTGGATTATGAAATAAATTATAAGTTTTAAAAAATTGATGGGCCTTGGCCATCATTTGCTTTTCTGTTTTATGCTCAAAGCTTTCCATTTTTTCTAGTCCAATAATTTTTTTGGCTAAGGTGTTCGACTGATGGGCCGTCAAGTGGTCTTTGAAATGGTTTTTTGCCAATCCTGGGCCCATAATTAATATCTGATCCGCACCTTTCAGCTTTTCTGCAAGTTCGCTGTAGTAATGTTCAGAATTACTGTCTCTATGTTTATCGTTTTTATGGCGTGTATGATGATTTTTATCACTTTTTTTAACAGTCAATTTTTCGATCCCAGTCGTTTTCATCGCAAAGACATGGGCATTTTTAGAATCAATCCACACAACAAAATCATTCATAAAACCCCCTTGTTATTGGTTTGTTTCGTTGTTATTGCAAAACAAAGCCCGTACCAACGGGCCCTGCGTGTTCCACAGCCAGGTTAAAAAAAATACACGTCCATTTTGTATGGGTCACGAGTCAATATTCCTCTTCTTTAAGTTTCAAATTGCTTCCATAAATATCTGCTGGGATTTGAGCCTAAATATTTTCGGCATTCGACTTGCATCTCAATACACACAGGGATCAAAATGAATACTGAATTCGCTGTTGATATTTCAAACTTACGCAAAACATTCAATGGCAAAGATTATATTTTGGATGGCATTGATTTAAAAATTCCAAAGGGCGAAATCACAGCCATCATCGGTTTTTCTGGGACTGGAAAATCTGTCCTACTTAAACTCATACTTGGTCTTTTAAAGCCAAGCTCTGGATCAATAAAAATCCTAGGCCAAGAAATCACAACGATGACAGAAAAACAAATTCTAACTCTTCGCCGAAGATTTGGTATGCTATTTCAAGATGCCGCCCTGTTTGATATGACTGCCATCGAAAATGTGATCTTCCCGATGACAGAGCATCGCCGTGATTTAGAAAAAAATCAGATGATTGAAATTGCAAAGACAAAGCTCAAAGAGGCCGGACTTGAAGAGGCCCACTATGAAAAATTACCTGCCGACATGAGTGGCGGAATGCGAAAACGTGTGGGACTTGCCAGGGCCCTGGCGCTTGATCCAGAAATAATAATCTACGACGAGCCCACAACAAGCCTCGATCCCGTCTTGACCAAGACCGTTGATGATCTGATTGTTAAAACTGAAAATGCAAAAGCCGGAACGACTTCGATTATTGTTTCCCATGACATATTTGGCGCCTTCCGAATCGCAAATTCAGTGGCCATGCTAGACTCTGGCAAGATCCTGCTTTTTGGGAGCCCCGAAGATTTTCTGGCTTCAAAAGATTCCTTGGTCAAAGAATTTGTCACGGAAGGCTTACATCTTCAACAGCCACCTAAAATAAAACGATATCCTTCGAAGGAATTAACCATTTAAGAAGAATTTGTAAGAGCTTCAATAAGCTTTCTGAGTTTCAAAATTTCGTCTTGAATATTCTGATATCCCCCAAATGACTGCAAAGCAGCTTAAAGGCTTTAAGCGCGCAGGTCGTCCATTGATTGGAAGCTCACCAAGGGTCGCTATTTCTGTTCGAATTGAAGAAGAAGTCCAATACCCAATGAGTCTTAGATTTCAAAAACCAGTGGTTACTGAGTGACAAGATCTCCAACTTTTATACCTTCACGCTCATAAACAGAGCCTTTTTTTATCTTAGTTACTTTAAACACATTCTTTCCGGTCTTAGGATCTTTTGCTGGAGCAAGGGAAATTTGTTCCAAAAGGTTACTCAGGCTTTCTGTAGCACTAGCCTTTTTCATTATAGGACCTAAATCCTTAACCTCTGCTCGCGCGAATGATGAAAATCCAATTAGAGAAAAAACAGTTATAAAAAATAAATATTTCACATATCCTCCAAAAAATTAGTTTAGCTGTAGAAGTTTCATTAAAAAAAATCTCATAAGCAGGCTATTTGTAGACCGACTTTATCTGACAGCCGTCTTCACTTGTCTCTACGGCCCAAACATTCCTAATTCCTGAATATGATAAGATAACTGCCCATGTGTTAAGCTTACTTGAATACGAATACAACTCAGTGGTTAAAGGCCTTCCAAAACCATTGATTGACTCGATAGAAACAGCCGCTTGTAAGACTTTTCTTTGGGTTGATGCTAATGGACAATGCGCTGCAAATGATACTGAGGGCCCTACAAGTGCCAATAATAAAATGATCCGTTTCATAATTTTCTCCTTTGCTCATAAAATAGCTCTACTGCAACGGGGTGTACATATTAATGTTAATCAATCAATTTAAATATTAATATAATATTTAAATTGATAATAAAAAATCATAATGATATTTTCTAATGAATATGAATCAAGATAAATATCAAATTGATGACTTAGATCGTAAAATTATTAAAGAACTTTTTAAAGATGCGCGAGCTTCGTATGTCGATATAGCCAAGAAACTTGTAGTTTCCAATGCAACCATTCATCAACGTGTAAATAAACTTCGTCTTCATGGAGTTCTGAAAGGTTTTGTTCCGCTGATAGATGAATCTAAGATGGGATTTACCGTAAGCGCTATTATTGGAATTTATCTAAAAAATGCTAAAGACAGCCAACTAGTCTTAGAAAAATTAAATAAAATTCCAGAAGTTCTTGAGGCCTATTATACAACCGGTTCTTACGCACTTATACTTAAAATTGTTACTCAGGACATCCAAAAGTTTCAGGAATTTTTAATGGATAAACTTCAAGGAATTGGGGAAATTCAGTCAACAGAATCATTTGTATGTCTTTCTCAACCAATTTCCAGAACTCCAAAAATTTTCTGAGTTGTCTAGAATCAAATCCTTCTACTGATGCGGGTTATTTTAGAATTGAGCCATTTGGGGCTTTAAATACAACAAAGCCACTGCCAGTAAGGTTCAGTGCCTGAGTAATCTTAGATTTTAGATTCGAGTGGTTCGGTAGTGTTAAATGAGGGTTAAAATTTTACGGCAATATCATCATCTACAGTTATGTAGATATGAGTCATGTTTTTCGATTTAGGTGTTTCATACTGCGCAGTCAGTTTTTTACTTTCGCCTTTTTTTACGCATCCCGCGAGAAGCTTACTTGCACGAATATTGATGACCTTTACTTCAGCAGGCTTAGCCGTCTCGTTTGATGGGTAGGTTGCTGTAGATTCAAAGGATTTTAAATCTAGACGATCTTCGCAAAGAAATTTGGCTGACACAGTCTCAAACTTTAAAGACTTTGTTTCGCCCGGGACTATTTCCAAATAGAAGGCTTTTGCAGGCGTGCTAAAGTCTGGAATGGATTCCTTTGCCTGAGTGACACTAAAGACAAATAAGGCAAAAATTAATGACAGTGTTTTCATTCACTCAAGTATTTCTTCGCAAATTCGACCGGTCAACATTCAAATGAATACAAGAGCATTTTGTCCATTTTGAGCTCAATATTTTGAAACCAGCGACCCTTAGCATTTACCTCAGATTAAAATTTAACGATTAACTATTAAACAGAGTCCGTAACCTCCAAAATACATATTAGATGCGAACCCTCGACTGTTGAACAGACTCACGATAGCCTTCGGCCAAATCACTTTCTGCCACGATGTCCACTGCAAATGGAAATCGTGACTCTTCAATGTCTTCTTTAATTTTAGAGATTACAGCAGATGGGATTCGCACATTTGAAGAGTAAAGAATATCGACATCAGAAAAATGATGGTTATTTTTAGCCACTCGAGAACCAAAAATATAAACAACCGCACCGCAAGACTTTAAAGGATTGATCACTAGTCTTTCGAGCAAGGTGAATTGCTCTTGTGTCATTCCAAAATGATTCATATTTTTTGCAATTTCTCGAGGACAGAAATGGCTTCTTTGTAAAAGCTTAAAATTTCGACATAGATTTTTTTGGCAACATCTTCGTCATAGGAATGACTGGACTCATTTCTTGCTTCAACAAAGCCCAACCAGATTTCAGAATTTTGGATTAAATCAGCACGGGCCATTTCGCAAACAGCTGGCTTTGCGAACTTTGTCGCAGACCCCAATTTTTTCATTGCGGTTTTCCAACAAAGTTCAAGACTGTACTCAAACCGCTGAATACAGGCATCTCGTGCAATTTTAAATTGCACTTCATCTTTACTGATTTTAAATTTTTCGGCGAAATCGATGGCTTCTTTTAGATTTCTTAAGATTTTTTCTAGTTCATCCGTGTTGATACTCATGAGTATTAACTTATATTATTTTGTGGAATAAGTGAAAAAGAACTGACCATAGCCTAAAGATGAACACGTATGACTGGATTTATCTCGGGCCCCCTGCGCTTCAAGTGAACCAAGCTCCCAGCTTTCGTCACATACGCCGCTCGAATACCACGTCATCTTGAAAGACTACTATCTCTAATTCGCAAACATGTTGCAAGAACAACTACTTTCAAAAAGAAAGATTAAGTCCCTATGATCGAAAGCCAGGAGTCTTGTTTTCTGAAAACACAGTTTGGAAAACAATTTGTTTTCTAAATCATTGCAAAGCCAATCTTTTTAAAGTGCAATTATTTCATGATGAATGAATATATAGATCTTTTAACAGAAGAACTGGTTCAACGGAAACAGAACAATCATCGTTATTCCGAGCGAGCTTTTGCGAAATACCTTGGTTTATCGCCAGGGTTTCTAAAATTGCTTTTTCAAAGAAAAAAACAGCTGAGCTTGATCCGTGCCCAGGAGATCGCGAACAGGCTGAATTGGTCCCGCGCGAAAACCAAAAGCTTTCTTGAATCGGTTTCCTCACAATCCAGGAAAAATAAAAATCGACTTAAAGATAAATTCCTGCTGCAAAGCGAAAACTTTCTTGAAATTTCTGACTGGTTTTATTTTGCAATTGTTGAGTATTTAAAATTAAAAAAAGGCCAGTGTACTGATTTAGAAATTGCTAAAGCTTTCGATCTTTCTACTGCTGAAGTTCGATATGCCTTAAGAAGGCTGGAAAAAGCAATGTTAATTCATCAAGAAAATGATGGGTTTCGCATTGTTGAAAATTATGAAGTTCCATCTATATCCTCCGATGGAATCAAGAAGTTTCATCACCAAATGCAAAAGCTTAGTCAGGATGCAATCTATCAGCAGCCAATTGATATGCGCGACTTACGCGCCCTCACATTAAGTTTCGATTCAAAAAAATTCCAACAAGCACAAATTGATATTCAAAAATTTGTCTCGAACTTTGAAAAGAAATATGGCGGGAAAGACCCCGACACTATATATCAACTCAATTTATCATTCTTTCAACTTAACAAAGGATTGTTATGAAAATCTTAGTTTATTTCATTTTTGTTTTTGGACTTTCACTCAAAGTTCTCGCAGGTGGGACAGTTGGAAACGGCGGCGATGTCGTAGCGTGCAAAGCGAATGGAGAGATCAAGTACAAATTCTACGACTACTATGAGGCTGAAAAATTAAGAAAAATTAAAATTGATCTGGGGCCTGCAAACATATCTGTACAAAAAAAAATACAATTGGCACTTACAAGATTAAACAATCTTGACCGTCGACTCGCCGCGACATTGTCCGGCTTTTCAATGACTTTCATGTCTGAATCCTTTTTCAGCGATGAAGATCTGGTGGATATTCCTGATACAGGGAATCTGGGAATTCCGTCTGGCTGTGAAATCAAGCAGTTAGCTATTCAGCGCGAACCAAAAATACCTGGAGACAAAAGATTTACAATTGACGAGAAGATTTGGTCAAAATTATCCAATGATGATCAAGCTGGTCTGATTTTGCATGAAATCATTTTAAGGCATGCAAGAACTTCCAAAAACTATTTTCATGCAGACACTGAAAGAGTCCGCTATTTTAATAGTGTAGTTTCTTCTTCCTCAATTGAAGCTCTTTCAATTCAAGACTATTTAAAACTACAAGATATTATTCAATTATGCCCAAGTACTGCCACAATTCAAAATTTAGATGTGCGTACAAAACAAGAAAATTGCGGACGATCCTATGAAACAGATGAAAAAAACCAAACAGGATTTTGGCTTCTACGTGGACAGAGCTTGATTGCAAAATTGCCGGACGGGCGGCCGATTAGTGGAAATATTGAAAAAGCCCGCATAGTCATCGATTTAGATCATCCAAATATTTTGTTGAATATTTCTGCGCGACTCACCACTAACAGGACTCAATTTAATTACCTGATCTTTCAAGTCACAGCAAGTGAGTTTCAAGCCCGTGGGCCTCAACTATTGGTGAATGATGTTTACCAGGCAGATATTACGTCGCCTCAAATAACGACTGGACATGGGGATTTTTACATTGACGGCTCCAGATTTTTCGGTCAAGCCGAGCTGAATTTAAATAATTTTAAATCGAAGATTTACGATTCCAGCATTGAATTTAATGAAAAGGGCCTCATTACTTCATTTGGCGGAAGCAGAATGAATTTTGGAGGGCAAACTTGTGGAAGACTCGAAGTAAATGATTTGGGTTTTGTTTTTCAAGGAGAATGCACTGGGATCACTTCTGTGCAAGAGAAGTTGATCTATTTTAATGGTCATGTAACATTTTTTAATTCTGGTAAGGTCAAAAGTTTCTACCGTAGAGATAACGGTATTATAAAGCTTAAGTCCGCCACAGGCAAAACGATCAAAGTCGGGCCTTGTGATTTCGTTGAATTAAACGAAGAGGAAAAAGTTGTTCAACATAAACCGCAACAGTGCAGTACTTAGTGAGGCTAGAGAGGTCAAAAATCCGTCTGGGGTATTAATTGGGGTCAGCGTGACTGGATTTATCTCGGCCCTCCTGGCCTTGACCCTTCGCTATCGCTCAGGGCTTGCGTGCTCTCCGCGCCTCCTGCGCTCCGAGTGAACCAAGCTCCCAGCTTTCGTCACATACGCTGCTCGAATACCACGTCATCTTGAACGACCACTCTCTCTACCTCCCTACAAAAAATAAGTTCGGCTTTGGCGCGAGTTTGCCTTTGCAAACGAGTGACAAAACGCATGTTCGAAATTTTTTGTAGGGAGGTAGAGAGAGTGGTCAGCGTGACTGGATTTGAACCAGCGACCTTTTGCACCCCAAGCAAACGCGCTACCAAGCTGCGCCACACGCTGACTGTTCTTTGTTAAAACAACTGACGTGCACGACGTATGTCGGCCACAAGATCATCCACTCGATCCTGTATATTTTCGATCTTACTGATCACCTGTGAAAAATCTTTTTCTTTTCTGACATGGGCTTTTAATTCTTTCAAAGCGTGACGAGCCCCTTCAATCGAAAAGCGATCACGATGCAAAAGTTTGCGAATTAAAAAAGCATTTTCAACATCTTTACGAGTGTACAATCTTTGATTGTTTGAAGCCTTCTTCGGCTTTAAAACTTCAAATTCACTTTCCCAGTATCTTAAAACATATTGTTTGATGTTCAGCAAATCTGCCACATCACCGATTTTAAATCCCATTTGATCAGGGATCGTATTCAATTCGCGCAAAAGCTCTTCATCACACAAAGCCGCCGGCAAAGACATCATTCCTTGTAAAGAATGGACCTCTGCCGTCATTGCCGCTGCAGTGGCCGGGGCAATTGTTTCAATAAAATCCACTTCTTTTTTTTGATTTAAAGAACTGAACATTTCAATTTCTTGAGGGCTTTTGTTGATTTCAATCATTCAATTATTCCTCATCATCGTCGTCGTCATCTTTAAGATGCGAATACTCTTCGCCATTCAACATGGCCTTCAACACCTGTGACGGTCTAAACGTTAAAACTCGGCGAGCAGAAATTTTAATCTGTTCGCCCGTTTGCGGATTGCGACCAATTCTTTCGTTTTTGCCACGAACAACAAAATTTCCAAAACCAGAAATTTTAACTTTTTCACCGTTTTGTAAAACATCTTTCAATGTTCCAAAAACCATTTCCACAAGTTCAGAAGCTTCTTTTTTAGAGAAGCCAATTTTTTGATAAACTTTTTCAACGATATCGGCCTTGGTCATTGTCGACTTGCCTAAATTTTGTCCCGCCATAGCGAAGTTCACTCCCTGTCACAACAGACTAGATCCAATTCAATGGACCGATTTGAATATTCAACATCAACAAGTGATTGAAAACAATAAAGAATTTATCTTAAGCTTAATCCCAATTGATTTTCTAATCCCTCAACCAGTTTTTGCTGCAAATCGCTGATCGTTTTATCTTGCAGTGTGGCATTTTGGTCTTGAAAAGTCAGACGAAATGCCACGGACTTTTGCCCAAGCATTAATTTTTCGCCCTCGTAAAGATCAAAAACCTCTGTCTTCACCAGCAAGGCCCCAGCAATCTTCTTCATCGCCTTCATCACTTCATCAACACGAACAGATTTTTTCATGACAAAGGCAAAGTCACGCTCCACTGAAGGATACTGTGATAAAGATCCAAAACGATTTGGCCTTGGCTGCCCCTTGTATAAAACATCCAAGTTAATTTCTGCCAACACAACACTTTCGCGGATTTTATTTTCATCTCGAAGGCTTGGATGCAAAGTCGATAAGTAGCCTACTTTTTGACCCTCGACCACAAGCTCTGCAAATTGACCAAGATGACAAAAATTTGGAATCAAAGATCTATCCTGCGGAGTCACCCATGAAAAGGCAGAAATATTTTGCTGCTTCAACCACTGCTCAACACTGGATTTAACTTCAAAAATCAGTGGATGCTTTTGTGTTTGCGTCCAAAGATTTTGAACCTGTCCCCAGGCCGCTAAACCCAGGCGTAGATTTTCTTTAAAAGCACCCTCTTCACCTTTTTGAAAGCTCATTCCGATTTCAAAAAGCCTTCCGAAATGATTTCCTTTTCTAAAGTTCGTCAAAACATTTTGAAACAAACCGTAGCTAAGGCAGGACCTCATCACATTGATTTGCTCGTTCAATGGATTCAGCAAACGTACAGGATCTTCACCAAGACTCAGTCCAATGCCATTCATTTTAGTTTTTAATCCTAAAAACTGGGCCTCTTCTTGGGCGCCAACAAAGGCAAAGTTAAAGGCCTGGTAAAAACCTTCGCCCATGAATATGCGAGCAGTCTTTCGATTTAAAATATAATTTTTATCATGGGCGGTTGGTGATTTTGCAAAGACTGGCAAACTTTCTGGAATTAAATCATATCCTGCAAGCCGGGCGTACTCTTCGACCAAATCAATTTCACTTTCTAAATCAAAGCGAAACAGTGGCATCTCGACTTCATATTCACCAGACGCCTCTGGCGTAGCAGCTTTTGTTTCCTTAACCGATGCCCCCAAACGCTTCATATAATCCACTAATAATTTTTCATCGATGGTGTAACCCAAACGTTCAGTCACATTTTGCGCTTTGACGGTCACAACTTTTTTTGCCACTGGGGATGGGTAAACATCATAGGGGTCACCATAGGCTACACCACCCGCCAGCTGCGTGATCAGTTCCGTTGCTCGCAATGAAGCCCGCATTGTTGAATCAGGATCCACACCACGGCTAAAACGGTAGGCCGAATCTGTTTCAACGCCTAAATCCCTGGAGGCCTGGCGAACAACCTGTGGTAAAAAGAAAGCCGCTTCTAAAAAAATATTTTTTGTATTTTCAGAAACGCCACTGTTTTGGCCACCGACAACACCGGCCAAGCAAACAACACGTGACGAATCACGAATCGTTAAATGTTTAGTTTTAAGATTTAAAGTCGAGCCATCAAGACTTATCATTTTTTCATCGGGCTGGGCCACGTCGACAATAATTTTTCGACCTTGAATTTGGTCCGCATCAAAGGCGTGCATGGGCTGACCATATTCCATCATCACGTAGTTTGTAGCATCGACAACATTGTTGATTGACTTCAAACCCAGACTTTCAAGACGACGTTTTAGCCAATCAGGACTTGGTTTGATCGCCACATTTGAAATAAATCTTCCTGTGTAGCGAGGACACAAATCCGTCGACTTCACTTCTAAGGCAAATTCTTTCTTTGTGGATTGGGCAGAAATTTCAAATTTCGGTTCGTGGGTTTTAATTTCACGCCCCAACAAACACGAAATTTCCCGGGCTAAACCAAAGTGACTTAAACAGTCAGCACGGTTTGGCGTTACCTTCAGTTCAAAAATAATATCATTCAATCCTTTGTAGTCCGCAAAGGCAGTTCCTACGGGCGCATCTGTTGGTAAAATTTCGATGCCTTGGCTTTCTTCTGCCAAAGCTAATTCTTTCAACGAACAAAGCATTCCCGAAGACTCGACCCCACGAATGCTGGATTGCTTGATTTGAAAATTCCCTGGCAGCACAGCCCCTGGCAAAGCGACCACCACGCGGTCACCTGACTTGTGGTTTTGGGCTCCGCAAACGATCTGATGAACAACCCCTTCGCCCGTGGTCACACGGCAAAGACTAAGTTTGTCAGCGTTGGGATGCTTGTCTTTTTCTAAAATTAAACCAATCACAACATGATCATAATCTTTTCGACGATTGATAATCTCTTCAACCTCAAGGCCCGCACGAGTCAGCTTTTCTGCTAAAACTTCTGGCTGAGTAAAGTAATCATCCACTTCTACAAATTCATTTATCCATTGAAGACTTAATTTCATATCGACATCTGCCTTAAAAACCGAACATCATTTTCGGGTAACAATCGAATATCATCGATTCCATATTTAATAATTGCCATGCGCTCAAGTCCGAAACCAAAGGCAAAACCCTGCCATTCAGGGTATTTAATTTTAGCATGCTCAAAAACTTTTGGATTCACCAGACCACAACCACCAATTTCAATCCAACCCGATTGTTTGCACAAGCTGCAGCCATTGCCTTTACAGATTGGACATTGGCAATCCACTTCTGCGCTGGGCTCTGTGAACGGAAAAAAGCTTGGACGGAATCTTGTCTTCAAACCTTTGCCAAAAAATTCCCCAACAAAAAAAGCAATTGTTCCTTTTAAATCCGCCATGGAAACTTTGCGATCCACACACATGCCTTCAATTTGATGAAAGTGTGGTAAATGCGAAACATCGCTATCGACACGAAAAACCCCACCCGTTCCAATAATTCTTAATGGCAACTGTTCGCTCTCTAAGGAATGGATTTGAATGGGACTTGTGTGAGTTCGTAAAACATGGGTTTGATCCACAAAGAAAGTGTCCTGCATATCCCGCGCTGGATGATTCGGCGGAATATTTAAGGCTTCAAAATTATAATAGTCTTTTTCGATCAATGGACCCGTTCGTAGACTGTAGCCAAGGCGACTTAAAATTGTAACAATTTCATCCATCACTTGGAAGACAGGGTGGGGCCCACCAGTCGGCGGTTTTACCGAAGGCAGTGTCATGTCCACTTCTTCAGCTAACATGGAGGCTTCAATTTCTTTTCGCTTTAAATTTTCTTCAGCGTTAGAGTAGGCACTTTCTAAACGAATTTTAACTTCGTTCACTTTTTGCCCGAAACTTTTCTTTTCTTCAGGGCTTAATTTCGCCATCAACTTCATCATTTCAGTGAGGCGACCACTTTTCCCCAAAAACTTTACTTTTTCATCGTAAAGTGCTTTTGAATTTTCGCTGGAGTTAAAGGCCTTCAAGGCCTCATCGGATATTTCTTGCAGTTGTTTGTCTGTTTCACTCATGCCCCTGAATATGCTTGATGATCGAAGTCATTTCAACGATTTAGGACCTTTTACAAGGCCCTTGACATGGCGCCCAAGTCCCCTCATAAAAGGTCATGGCCCATAAGAACGACAAAAACTATTCCCCCTATAAAGAGCGCCAAAAAACAGGCCCAAGAACCACCCTTGGGACCCATAAAAAACCAGAACAAGTTTATTCATTAAACGAAGCCAATGATCGCCTTGCAGACATCTTTCGCAATCACGATTTCGACCTTGTCAGCCACGCCCAAAGACAACAACTCAGTCATTACTACACCTTGCTTATGAATAACCAAAAGAACGAAAACTTCACACGGCTTTTAAAATTTCGCGATATTGCCATCAAACACTTTATTGATTCATTGATTATTCTTCAGCACGATCCCCTTGTTTTTCCTTTGGTGGATATGGGCACTGGCCCAGGCTTACCAGGTATCCCTTTAAAAATTATGAACCCCGATCAAAAAATTATTTTAGCCGAAGGGGTGCAAAAGCGAGTGGAATTTTTGAAGTCTGTTCGCGATGAAATGAAATTGCAAAATTTAGATATTGTTGGCCGGAACATTGACGAGACCTTTGTTTACCCTGTTCAAGGTGTTATCACCCGTGCCGTTGAAGACATTTCAAATACACTGCGCAGAGTACAATACTGCGTTCAGTTGGGCGGAAAAGTTTTCTTTATGAAGGGCCCGGGTGTTGATCCCGAAATTAAAGAAGCGCAAAAAGAATGGTCTGAATACTATAAACTTGAAAAAGATATTGCCTATAGTTTACCAAAAACTCCCCATGAGCGCCGCCTTGTCATCTATCAAAAAATTAAAAACACCCCCTTGCCTGAAGACGAAGATTAATCCCTATGAAAAAAGACGTTGTCATCGAATCTTCGCAAAATTCTATTTTTAAATCTTTAAAAGAGCTTTCTTCAAGTTCAGGAATCAAAAAGCAGTCACAATTTATTTTGATGGGTGAAAAATTAATTCAAGAATTTCTTTCTTCAAAATCCTCGGACCTGCAAAAAAAATTCCCCATGGAAGCAGAGATTTTAGTCACAGGTGGCGAGTCCATAATTTCAAAAACCAAATTTGCAAATGAAGTTCAAAAAATATTTTTATCACCGGCTCTTTTTAAAGAAGTTGATATCATTGGAACCCATTCCAACTTATTACTTTTAAAAGCCCCTGCGATTCAACAACAAGATCCCATGGTTACACCCGCCGGCTTAGAACTTATTTGCCCCCTTGGCGATCCATCAAACTTGGGCGCACTGACAAGGTCAGCCGTGGCCTTTGGAATTCAAAAAATGATCTTAACAGAAGAAGCTAGTCATCCCTACCACCCAAAGGCGATCAAAAGCTCTGCTGGCGCCTCACTGCACATGAATTTTTCACGGACAATTTCTTTTCCAAAAATGGAATTAGTCCACCAGTTTAAACCATCTTACCTATTGGATTTGGATGGCACTTCGATTGAGAAATTCAAATGGCCTCAAAATTTATTTTTAATTGTTGGCGAAGAAGGCCCGGGCTTTCAACGATTGAAGGATTACAAAAATATTTCTTCACAACAAAAAATCACTGTGTCCACCGCCAATGTGGAATCCTTGAATGCGACAGTGGCCACAAGTTGCGCATTGTTTGCATTTTCAACGTCTAAACAAAAAATAAATTAAATCAAAAACTCTCAAAATGCTCAAACACTTTTAAGCTAGCGAAAATTCCAAGACTTGAAGCCATTCTGAATCCATGTATTTTGCTTCACTATTCGACCAAGATTTTCGCCGCACTCGCCTTGTAAAATTCCTTCAAGATAGCCTAGGGAAGCCAGCATTGTGTTCAGATAATCAATAGCACCTTCAGTTAAAATTAATTTTTGAGTTGGATCTGCAGACTGTAAAGTTTTTTGAAAATGATTTCTAGAAAAACATGAAAACAACCCAAGAACAACTCCACGTCGACCAGACTCTTTCATGGCTGATAAAGTTTTTCGAATTCCAATTTTTTTGACCTTATAGTATCCATTGTAGTCCACATGCAAATCTGAACTTCGTAGAACTGGCGGAGCAAAGTCTGGACCACCGCCGTCACGTGAATGTCCATTGTAAAATACAACATCAGCTGTTCGAAGACCGTCTAAAAAGTTTTGTTCAGACTGACTTGTTAGCATTCTTTGTTGTTCATACAAGGTAGTTTTATTTTCTGAATAAACTTCCGATGCTGAAGAATGTGTTAATGTCATTGTCACACGTATTTGACGACCATTCATTTCAATATTTTTTGAAAGTTGCACTTGACCATCTTCAGGATTTCCTGACTCTTGAAATCCACAAAGTTTTTGTATCATCACACCTGATTCATTGGCGACACAGGGCATTTGTGAAGAGTTACGAATCACATCAAAAGAAATTATATCTAAACTGGCTGAAATATTTT
>DGYJ01000110.1:30937-32376 GCA_002396665.1 Bdellovibrionaceae bacterium UBA5009 | reverse complement strand
CCTGGAAATACAATTGATTACATTAAAAAGGCGAGTTGCCGATGAAATATTTTTTGAGAGAAGAAAAAACTTTTTTTAGAGATCTCAAAAACAATCAAGGGACCTCCTTAGTTGGAGCCCTTGTTGCCAGCGCACTAGGAATTGTTTTAGTAACAGTTGTGATGTCAGGCGTTTCTGAAATGTATTCGGCACATAAAGATGTGGATATGAATTCCCGTGCCATGGCCATGGTCGACGAACTGTCCATCCGATTTAATTCTGTCGAAGCCTGTGATGCAAGTTTGGGCGGCGCAACCAGAAGCTTCGTGCCCGGTGGAAGTGTTTCAATCAGCCCACTTCAAATGACAGTCAACGGCCAAACAGCGACCTTAGCCAATGGGACTGAAATTCTAAATACGGGCTGGAGTGTTCGTGCTATTACTTTAGAAACAAGTACAAACAATTCTGGTGCGGCAACAAATAAAGCAGAAGTTGTAAATCTGATTGTTAGTGGAGCCTCGGTTGCATTTAACAAACATTTAGGAAATGTGCGTATATCGTTGGTTCGAACCGATGGATCAGGCTTAGTTCCTCCGGATATTTTAATTCCAATTAGTTTTTTAGGAAATGCAGCAGACAAAATTTATACTTGTGGTCGTTCAGAATTAAAACAATCAATGTGTCAATCGATGAATTATGTATGGGATACGGCAACTGGAAAATGTATTAAAGCCAATGAATGTGTCAGTTATGGTTCATATTCTGATCCAGGGGCGCCGGGAGCATTTGTGAATCCTGTCTCTGGAGTAGCGGGATGCCCTGCAAGCCCATCAGGAATGAGCATCCGACGAGTAGGTACGATCACACAGGCCTATCAAAGTTCAAAGTACGGGATCAGTGCGGCCTTGTATAATGTCTACGAGTGCGTACGATGCGTTGACGGCAATGGTGTTGCTATCAATGCCTCAGTGGCAACAATACCCTATGTTCCAAGTTCTGGTTTTACAGATGAAACAAGTACACAAATAAATAATTTTAACTCTACGAACAGCAATCTTGCTGGTTCATGTACTTATACGCTCCCAGCCTATCCACCTTATATTCCAGCTCCGATAACTTATAATATTCCATGTCCAACCACGACGACGACGACCACAACAACAACAACCACCACCACGACGACGACGACGACCGAACCCCCGACCACCACAGAGCCGCCGAACGCAACAACAACCACCGCCACGACCACGACGACGACGACGACNNGACATTGCCACCGCCAGATTGTCCAGCAGGAACTTTGAGTTGTCGGGCTATGTTTGGGCGTTATTTTACAAAAAATTTATGTTATGTAAATGCTCCAAGTGGTTATTTTGGAAACTCAACAGGGCCATTGGCAGTCACGAATCCACCGAGAACTGGTACCTGTACTTTCACTTGTATGCGGGCAGGCAGGGGTT
>DGYJ01000110.1:29983-30782 GCA_002396665.1 Bdellovibrionaceae bacterium UBA5009 | reverse complement strand
CGTTAATTTTACTTACCGGTTTTTGCAGTATGATCTACGAGCTGGGCTTAGCCCAGCTGATGTCTAGCCTATTTGGAAATACAATTCTTCGTTACAGCACAACATTGGCCATCTATATTTTTTGTATGGGGATTGGTTCTTTTTTATATAAAGAAAGTAAACACACTGATGATCTTCGTTTCCTTTATTGGACAGAAGTATTTATGGCAGTCCTGGGTATTTTTGCGCCCATTGCCTTTGTCTTTGGGAATTATTTTTTTATTAAATTTTTTGGCTTTCAATCGGCAGCATGGCCGGTTTTGATTTTTACACATCTCTACATTGCCATTTGCGGAACGATTTGTGGATACGAAATCCCACTGATTTCTAGTCTTTTAAAAAAAGATCAAAATCTTGTCAGTCTAAAAATAAAAACAGATAGCCTTGTGCTTTCCATGGATTATGTCGGAATGTTTTTAGCCAGCGTCTTGTTCCCATTTTTTTTGATCCCACACTGGGGATTGCTGGGGGCCTTTTGGACCGCAGGAATTTTGAATTTAATTTGTGTGCTGATCGTGGCGCAAAAAATGAGATTGAGTTTTTTAGATAAAAAGAATTTGATAGTCTATATGATTGGATTTGTTTTGGTACTCAGTTTATTTGGCAGTCAGTATTTTGAAAATATATTAAGTAGAATTTATGCCAAAAGTTTTTAATTTGGTTTTTGTCGCTTTTGTTGCCGTGGTGACCTCTGCTGTCAGCATGGCCAATGAACTTTTAATTGCACGATTCTTAACAAGTGTTTCCATGGACTCCTTAT
>DGYJ01000110.1:25370-29887 GCA_002396665.1 Bdellovibrionaceae bacterium UBA5009 | reverse complement strand
CTTCAGTGTTTCCATGGACTCCTTATTAAGTCAAAGCTTAACGATAGGGGTGTATCTTGCTAGTTTGGGACTGGGGTCTTTTCTAGCGACAAGAATTTCATCGCAAAAATCGAAAATTTTTTTAGTTTTCGTTGAGTCTTTATTGGCACTGTTGATCACCTCAAGTTTATTTTTTATTTTATTTCTACATTTAAATTTTATGCAAATGCCGCCAATTTCTTTTATGGCGAAAAATTCACTGCTTATTCTAACAAGCCAAAGCATCGTGTTTTTTCTTGGCCTCTTTGTGGGGTTTGAAATTCCAATGCTGATGCAATTGATATCAAATGAAAAACATGCCTTTGGGTATGTTTTAGGAATGAGCTATGTCGGTGGCCTTTTAGGTAACCTTTTACTGTATTTTTGGATTGTGCCACATTTTGGAATTATTGGCGCATCAATACTGCTTGCCTATATCAGTGCATCTGTCGCGGCAGTTATTTATATTTATTTTTTTTGGAAGAAGCCTCATCTTATTTTTTTAATGGTTATGTTGTCCTTATTGGTGCCAACTGTGCTTAGTCGACTCGCTCCATTTTTGCAGCAATTTTATTTAAAGTCTTACTACTACAGTCCGCCCACTCGATGGACGCCACGTGAATTATTAAGCACTATTCAGTATCATAAAAGTTTTCCTGATATTCGAAGAATTTCTTCACCTTATCAAGAAATCGACATTGTCCAAAATGTTCTGCATGGCCAACAGATCCACGGCGAATTCTATCTTTTCATTGATCAAAAGCTTCAGAATGGTCCCCATAATGTTCATATATATCATGATTTAATGGTCCACGGCGCCATGGGTATAGCAAAGACAAGGCCTAAAAATGTTCTTATCCTAGGTGGGGGCGATGGGTTATTGGTTAAAGAACTTATTAAGTATGATTCAATTGAAAAAATAATCTTAGTCGAACTTGATCCTGAAATTATTCATTTGGCAAAAACAGATCCTGATTTTTTACGACTGAATAAGTCAGCACTTTCAGATCCACGGGTCCATGTGATCACGGGGGATGGTTTTGAATGGGTCAGGAATTCCCGGGATACTTTTGATGCCGTTTTAGTGGATTTGCCACTGCCCCATTCGAATGAAATTTCTAGGCTGTATTCGACAGAATTTTATCGTTTTATCGAGAGCAGATTAAGCCCTAATGGTTTTTTAATTTTTGATTATCCATTTTATCCCATTTTAAATCAATTTATAGACGACGAGGATTCGATGCAGCACGCAGCAAGTGTTCTTCGGAGTGTTTTGGCGGCGGGATTTCGCCAGTACAAGGTTTATGGGATGATGGAATCTTTTTTGATCGCTACAAAAAGCGATCAAAAAATGGAATTTGATTATCCTTTTTTAAAATCCAAAATTGCAGATACTAGTTATTCCCAAATGAGCTTTATAGATACAAGTCCTTTCGATAAGTATACAAAGTTTCAGAACTCCATTTTTCATCCACAACTATTGCCCCATCCATCGAATATCATTAAAAAAAATAAATAACTCTTTCAACTTGTTTGTCTGCTGGACGGTGGTAGCATTTGAATATGCAGCAATTCATTAAATCAGAAAATTCCCGTCGTGATCTAGGGCTTGATTTAGTTCGATTTCTTAGTTTTATTGCCATAGTTTTTCATCATTATCACTATGTCATGTGGTACACAGTGGATATTGATGTTTCAAAATATTTTTGGGGATGGCAAATCATTGAAGCCTACTCTAGATCTATTGCATTCAGTGGACATACTATTTTATTTTTAAGTGCCTTTCTTATTGCACGCGCGGAAAGTACTTTCTTTAAAACCTACAAAGTCATTCTATGGAGCATATTGGGGTGGTTTATTTTTTGTCTTTTCGAGTGGAGTCCAAATCATGCCTTTTGGTTTTGGGACATTTATCCACTGATTGCGGCTGGTTTAATGACTGCAGTGGTTTTAAAAAAAGGAACCATTAAATGGTTTTCGAAATCTGCAATTTTACTTTCTGTCTTGGGTTTTTTTACTCTTTGGATTCCCTTTTGGACATGGCCAAGTTTACAAGTGCAAAGTCTTTTTTGGCGAAGCTGGTTGATTGGCGATTGCCAAACTGACTTTGCTGATTGGCCTCTTTTACCTTGGATCGGAATAGTCTGGATGGGCTATGGATTGGGCTCCTATGCGCATCAATATAAAAAAGAAAATCAGCAGAACTGGCTTAAGTTGTGGGGTAAGAAAGAATTCATTTTCTGGATTCCAATTCTTGTTTTGTGTCTTCCAAATATGAATACATTTTATCGAATTCAATTCGGTCCTTACTTTAGTTGTTTTTCTTTTCGTCAAGAACCTTGGATGTTTTGGTCAAGTTTTATCCCGGTTCTTTTTGTCTTACGGCTGTGTTTGCTTGAAAGCACACAAAATTTTTTACAAAAATTTAAAATTGTGCATTTTATTTCGAGGTTAAAAATTTCAACCCATTTCGGAGTGATTTACTTACTTCACTATACGGTTGTAGAGGCTACAAAATATTTTAAGTTCCGAGTCGACGGGGCAGATGCCGTTTTATCATTTCTGGTTTACTTGGCCATTATCCCTATCACAGAAATTTTGGCGCGAATTTTAATTCGAGGCTTTCTTTTTTTCGTACCAAAACGCTAATCCCACCCAAATAAAAAAAGATACCCAGGAAATGAAATCACAAATTTTCCAAAGTAAGCTTTGGCCCCATTTTAGGGTGACTGTACTTTGCTTGGGTATGATCCCAATAAATCCAGGGCTGGTCAGATAAAGCTCTTCGTTGTTTGAAGCAGCCCAGGTTGGATGGTAAGCAAATTTTAAAACGTGGAATTGCCCTGGGCAAGTTGTATCCAGTTGAACTTGATCAAACTGAACATCGACAGAAGTCACACATTTTTTTGAGCCACTTTTGTTTTTTTCAGAAAAGGATTCGTTAATGACTGCAGTCAAATTTGCATTTTGTTTTGTTGCAATTTGAAATTTACTAGCTGAATTGTAGTTCACAAACCAGTCAAAAAATATATTTTTATAATTTGCAGGCTCTATATATTCAGGCGGGATATCTGGAACTTCGACATAGGAGACTTTTTCTTTTAAGCTAAAAATTTCCCAGGGCGGAAATTTACCTTTGCTTTCAAGTTCTGGCATTTTGTTAGCCACATCAGTCGAGCTAGGCGTTATCAAAATTAAATCCTGAATGGCCATGAGCTTCATATAATCTTTGATATTTGTAAGATTTTGAGCAGGGCAAATGAACTGCGAATAGGGACAGCTTGGTGTTTTGCTGACTAAAGCCTGCAAGTAAAATGCCTGGGGGGCCAAGATATTAGCTTGCATATAAACACTTTCATAGGTCGATCTTCTGGCGAAAAATGGAAGCATTTCAAAGACCCGAATTGTGCCTGCGGACTCGCTAACCATATTGTGTTCATAAATAACTCGTCCATCAGAAAAACTTCCATTCAGTTTTTTTGAAAGGCCAATAAGTTGGGGATAGGATTGTTTTTTTTCCCAGCCCGAATAGTTCCAATTCATCCAGCCAGGGGCAAGATTAATCTGGCGCGATCCCCAAAATAGTAGGGAAGAGGCAACAATGATATTCAGTGGCCAATATAATTTTCTATTCCAAAATTTTTGTTGAGTGATTTGTGAAACAGCAATGGCGCCCATAATAACCAAGGAAAGTTGTAAATAGGGCATCAGGCGAACATCAACAAGTCCAATCTTAGGAAATAAAAAGTAAAATCCAAAGCAGCAAGCCGCTAGAAAAAAACAAAGACCATAGACGTAGGACTCTTGGCTTGTTTTTTCTTTCCAAAGAAAATAAATGCCGATAACTGAAAAAAATAAATAGTGCCAAAAAAAGTTGGGAAGAACTTCATTAAAAAGATTTGCGCTTGACCATGTTAATGCGTAGGCCGTTGTCCATGGTGCATTTTGAAACAGCGGGACGACAAACCAACAGGACAAGGCAAAAGCCCCCATTCCTAGGGCCAAAATTTTACCAATTTTTTCTTTGAACAAAAGCGGGCGATCAAAGATTAAAAAATAAATAACAGCCAAGGGTATTAGCAGGGCAATATAGAAGTGGGACAAGGCAACGATGGCAAAGGCTGCGATACTTAGAAATGGCCATTGTTTTTTTCGAATCTCCCAGTGCATGACGCCTAGGCCGAGTAAAAAAAAGTCGATGGCGTACACATAGGCAAACTGTCCTGCCAACGTGGACAAGACGTTGCCACCCCACATGCTGAAGGACTCGTTGTACAAATATGTTAAGCTTGCGAGGGCGCAAAAAATTGGAGTTGGAAATTTAACTTTGAAACTTCGAAGACAAATGTAAACACAAACTGGCAGAATTAATATGGGAAAAAATGTCCCAATATTAAATGCACGTCCCAGGGGCATAAAAAAAGACAAAAACGCCATCAATAAAAAGGGAAATGGAAAGTAATGGGTTAAATGGGGTTCTCCGCCTAAATTGCCTGGGT
>DGYJ01000110.1:21972-25250 GCA_002396665.1 Bdellovibrionaceae bacterium UBA5009 | reverse complement strand
TCTCCGCCTAAATTGCCTGGGTTCCATACCCTGATATGCCAATTTGGTAATCCATATTGGGTCAAAGTCACCAGGGGCCAATAGTGTGAACCCGTGTCGCCCCCGGTGGCGGGGCTAGTGTTCAGAATGCTCTCTGGAAGGATGCTAATAAAAAGAACAATGATCGCAACAATAAAGAACAGATCAAATCCGATTTTGGGTGTGATAAATTTTGTTATTTTTTTTGCAATCATGGGGTTTTTATCTGATTAAGCCAAGAGTTGGGTTGGTTCAGTTCTTTGAAGACACGGTAAAGATTCCAAAAGCGATAGAAGCCTTCATACCAAATATTAAAGCGGCTTTTTCGAAGATCTTCACACTCGATACCGATTTGAATGACTTCTTTTTTATTGCGAAGAAGCCAAATACAAATTTCAAAAACATAGGCCGTCCAATTATCAATGTGACTAAGAACAGGCGTAATGGTGTCTTTTTGGTAAGCCTTGGCCCCCATCGAAAAATCTGTCAAAGTGGTTTGAAAAAAAACCTGGGTAATGAATAGATAAAATTGACTTCCAAATATTCTTAAAAAAGATCGACGCTGCTTACCCATGGTTTTAGAGCCCACAAGCATGGATGAAAATTTTAAAAGACTGGCCGCATAGTCAATAAAAACTAAATCCACTGAAAGATCAGCATCAAGTGAAACTATATAGGGGTATTTTGATTGGCGAACGCCCATGGCAAATGCTTTACCCACGCTTTTTTCTGGGATCTGAAAAAAACGAAACCAGGCATAGGTTTTTTCTAACTCCTTCGCAATTTTTCCAGTCAAGTCAGTGCTTCCATTGTCGACAACAAGGACTTCAAAGGCGAAGGTTTTATAGGAAAGATATTCTGCCAGCCGATCAATGCTTTTTTGCAGCAGAGCTTCCTCGTTGTAAGCAGGTATAACGATTGAAATCATCGGTGTATTGTTCTCGCTTCTGTCTACGATCTTAAACTGTGGTTCTTGCAAAGCACAGCCTGCGGCGCGGTATGGATAATTCGAATTGATATCCATTGCAAATTTCTCGTTGAATCCCTGATGATCTGTGTGAGGATGTTTTAGTGCAGAGGTTATTTTGACAAAAGAACATATTCCAAAATTGGCGCCCCCTGGGGCAGGTATTCCTTGGATCGCCCGCGTCTTTTTGCAAATTTATACTCGGCCCTTTGTCGCAGCAAAATCAAACTGGGATGATTCAAAAAATCATTTTCAAAAGATATCCGAAAAAATAATAAAAGAAATTGATGGTCTTAGCGAACAAGAATTGATGACTAAAATTTTAGTCCCTCGTCAGATGGGTCTAGAAGACAGCTCTAGATACTGGTCGATGGCTATGACATTAGAACATTTGGTTATTGTCGGAAGCCAAATTGGTGTAGCCATTGAGTCCTTGTCCATGGGGGAAATCCCCTCTGGAGAAGCCAACACGGCAAAGGTAAAGCCCAAGGGCGAATTGACAGCAGCCGTCGCAATGGATGAATTCAGAAATTTTTGTTTTCATCGGCATCCCAATTTGAAAATTCTAAATAAAGATTCAATATTAAGATTTAAGCATCCATGGTTTGGTCCCATGACGGCCAAAGAGTGGTATTGGCTATTGCCAGTTCATCATGGAATACATTTAAAGCAGATTCGTGAAATTAAAAAACGTCTTCCTGTTGCTTAATTTTTGCTCATGATCTGGGAAGCTTGAACTTGAATTGCTCAAGGTGATAAAAAGCTTTCGACGGCAGCGCATCCAAACCAGATCCTAACCCGAATTGTCTGGACCTTCATATGTATTCATCCTCTAATCTTTGAAGCGAGGTGAGGGGTGGCTAAGTTTTTCTTTTGTATTTTAATCAGTATAAGTTCAATGGCCTACTCTTGGGATGAACTTGGGCATCGCACAGTTGCAAACATAGCGTTCAATCACTTAACTCCAGCGGCTCTTTCGGCAGTACAAAACTTGTTGCAGGGTGAAAACTTCATTGACACCGCGACATGGGCTGATGAAGTGAAAAGGTTGCCGGGGTGGACTCAAACTGCGACTTATCATTATGTCTCTGTTGGTGACGGAGCAAATTATTTTCAGACATTGTCCTCTTTGCCAGCCTTAGAGCAGGACAAGGGTGATGTGATCATGGCAATCATGAAAGGTATTTTAACTTTACGTGATCCCCGTTCAGATTTAAAATCGAAAAATTGGGCTTTGAAATTTTTAATTCATTTTGTTGGTGATTTACACCAGCCCATGCACACAGGCTTAAGAGAAGACCATGGTGGCAATTCGCTACCTGTTCTATGGTTCACACAAAGACTGAATTTGCATGCCCTTTGGGATGGGGCCATCGTTCAAACAGCCTATGGCAAACAACTGCAGCGTTTAACTTTAAAAGAGCAGGATCGTTGGTTTGCAACATTCTTAATGAATAAGTACCCGCAGGCTTCTCGGCTTGTGATTGATTTAGATATTTATTCTTGGCTGGCAACAACTATGGCAGTCAGACCCATTGCCTACAAAGGCTACGACGGAAATAATATTGCGTACTTGAAGCAAGTTTTACCCTATCTTGAGGCGCAAATTATTCGCGGCGGATTAGATCTAGCTTGTTTGTTAAATACAATTTTTGCAAATCCCAATCAGTTATCGCCAAAAGAAATTCAACTTATCAATGGTTTGGATGCTGCTTTAAAAAGAAGTTTTTTACCAATCATTCAACTGACTCCAGTGATGTCTCCGATTAGGCCATTTCACTTTTAATTAAAATGGCTTAGAATAGAGCTTTAATATGAAATTTTTAAAATTAGCATCATTTTGTGCTGTTATTTATTTTAGTCTTTTTGCCCATGGTCTGGAAAATCTAAGAAGTCTAGTTCCTGAAAAGTCTGTATTGCAAAACGACCTAAATTTGATTTTAAAAATGGCGAAATTAGAAAACAAAATTGAATTTAATTACATTCCCTCTGCGAATAATTTCTCCGAGGTGATTTGTTTAAAAGAAAAGGTGATGCTTCAAATTCAGGGAAATGAGTCTTGGGGGCAAGTTTTTTATATGACCCTTCAACGTTTGGGATTTTATTTTCCGCACCCGAGAATGCAATTATCTCCAAGATGGTCAGATATTCGAAAACACTGTGATAAAAAATTTCAATGGAAACCTGCGGTTCCATACGCTGGCTTTCACTTTCATACGTTGCACGGAAATGAGTGGGTCCATGGTTTTTTAATGGGCGAGCAAAAAATTGCTGAAGATACAATTCGCTGGCT
>DGYJ01000110.1:1582-21837 GCA_002396665.1 Bdellovibrionaceae bacterium UBA5009 | reverse complement strand
GGAAGATACAATTCGCTGGCTCGCTCGAAATCAACAAAATATTTTCGACTTTTGTCTTCTCCGAATGGATGAAGAGCAAATTTTTAAAAACCTAAAGGAGCCTCTTGCGCTTGCTAAGCAATTTGGCATTCATGCAGGTGTTGTAATGGGGATGGCTTTGAATCAGCAAAGAATTTTAAAATTGATTCCGATACATGCCATTTTTTTTGATGGACTTAGCTTGCGGTATTTAGAAAATAATTTAAAAAATATTCTGAACCATTTGGATGTTAGCTTTATTGACCTTAAGCCAGGGACAAGTGAATTTACACCAACAAATTACCGTCGCTCGATTTTGTGGATGAATAAAAGTGCAGAGATCGCTGATCAGTTCAATGTGGCGACTGTTGTAAAGGTTCATGTTTCAAGCAATCAAAAAGACCCAGAATATGGAAATTTTAATTTCTTGCCCCAATTTTCAAATATAAATGTTGGAATTTTGCCACACACGCTTTTTCTTTATGGGCTTGAGGATGCAAATGCTCCGATGTATGGAAATAAAAATTTTCAAAACATTCGTGATTTTGCATTAGAACAAAAAGACAAACGTAGGACATGGTTTTATCCAGAAACCAGCTATTATCTTGGGATGGACATTGATGTCCCGTTGTTGTTGACAAATTATCTGTTAACTCGATCAAAGGATTTAAAATTTTTAAACAAAAATGATTTTGAAGGTCAGTTGAATTTTTCCACCGGTCAAGAGAATGGATATTGGCTTTTTGATTGGTCGACGGCCCTTGCAAACAATACCGACTATCAATTTGACCCGATGACTGCCTTGAAGCTACTTGGTGAGGATTTGGATTCGTGGAAAAAAATAATTGATTTTCAAAATGAGTTTTTCATACAAAAAGGACTTATATCAATTTTAACATTTTCAGATTTTGGAAGTGAAATGATGCCAAGTCTGCATCAAGTGATAAAAAGAAATTTACTTAAAACTTTGAGTACGGATCATAAGCTTTTAAAAGAAGAGATCTCACAGCTTGAACAGGCGCAAGCTCATTTGCCTTTAAATATTAAAATTAAAAATCCAGAACTGTCTGCTATGTGGGAGATAACTCGTCAAAGGATTTCCCATGCTTTGAATGTTAGGAAAGCTCTTTTAGAGTCTGAAAAAAAAGAATTTTTCTTAGAAAAAGCGGCAATATCTAGGATTGCGGCCCAAACGCACATGAACATTCTAATTAATAAATATGCAAGATATCCTGAAGCAATGATCTATGATCGCCATGAAAACCCAACTGCTTACCAGTACGGCTATGGCTACACGACAAAAGATCTTTATTACTGGAGACGAGAAGAAGAAATGGTTCGAAAGAATCATTTTGAATTCTATTTTATGAGCCTTTTTGGTGTTTGGGATTTGTTAAGAGGTTGGATTTTTTAACTGAACTAAACTGAGTATTTCTCTATTCATTTACCTCTACTTTACAAAAAGCCTCCAATTCTAATTGGTTTGATTTAAAATCAATTTTAGAATTGAACACATTTTACCCCACTTTATTTGTGCCATTGCGAGCCGATACAAAGGTCCAGTGTTTATTGATTTAAACAAAGGGGAGAATGTGTCTAATAACTTAATCAAGAGTGGAATGTCTATTTCTGTATTGGTATGTGGTCTTTTATTTGGTCTGCGTTCAAATGCACAATTAAAGGAGGTCGTTACACTTGTAATTACACACGGGCAGTCGCTATCTATTGGCGTGTCGAACACTTCTTTTTCTGCAGTTTCTTCGCAATCCGAATTTCCTAATAATGCGCTAACATTGAACTCTAATAATGTACAAAAAAACAGTATAGGCTGGACATTTGCATTGTTTAATCCAAGTTCTGTAAATGGATTTATGCCACTCACGCAAAATTTTTCATTTAATGAGTCTCCAGGGTCAGGAATATTAAGCGCCATTCTTAACTTGCACCAAGTAAACAATTTACCACTTCCTAAGATGGTTCACATCAATACAGGTCATGGTGGTCGCTCGATTGTTGAATTGATGGTACGAAGGCCTCAGGATTTATACGCGACGACCGCTGATGGATTATTGAATACTTCAGAAGGACTTCCATTTTATACGAAGGACTCGGCAGGTTACCATTTTTATGTCAAAACAAATGGCGTTGCGGCTCCTGCAATAACTGGTGGCGCTCCGACGGATCCGGTTTACTATCAAAACCTCATCGAAGAAGTCAAAAAAGTCGAACAAATTGCAATCGCTAACAATCAGATCTTAGACAATCATGTTTATCTTGTTTGGATCCAAGGCCAATCTGATGCATCAACTAGCAATTACAAATTTTTAATGAACGAACTTTTTAATCGTGTAGAAAGTGATTTGAAGTCTTCAACATCACTGGGCGCAAATCTGAACTTGCAAGTTTTTGTCAGTCAGTTAAGAGGCGTATCGAATAAAGACCGTGCAATTGATCAATTTGATATTGCAAATCAAAGACCAAATACTTATTTGGCGGCACAAGAGTCTTGGATTTCAAATGGCTTAGGGACAAGTGGTGGTTACGGAACTCATTTAGCAAAATTAGGTTATCGTGTCCTTGGCGAACAAATCGGAAATTCAATTTTTGAAGTGATGCAATCTGGGAAGCCCGCTTTTGCTAAAATTAAAAATGTTACAATTGTGAATAATAAAATCACGGTTCAGTTTGAAGGGCTACGTGGATCTATAGTTGATGATCCAAGTGTGCATGTCGCAATGAAATTCCCAATTCCGCCGCACTTCGGATTTGGTTTGTATTCAACAGCAGGTAAATTAGTTTCGACTCCTTATATTGCAAGTTCACAAATTACGGCCCCAGACCAATTGGAACTCACACTCAGCGGTCCACTGAAGGTTTCGACCTATCTTTATCTTGGTAGAAACCAAACAAGAATTGACCCAGCATCTTCTTCTTCTTTGCACTCGGGAACAACTCTTCGGGATTCAGTACAAGATGATTTTTATGGCTACTCTTTGTCAGCTCCAACATTTATCGGAAATAAAATTCCGCGATTCGCTCCAATACAAAGATGGCGCTTGAACTAGTGATTTGAACAAAGACTTCTATTGAACGTAAAGGTGTGTCGTATGGATTTTGTTAAAAATATTGCAGGCATGATGAAGGGACAGTTGCTCATAGTGCTTATGTTCTTGTCGGCCTGCACTTATCATGGACAAATTACACCGACAAATAACACTGAGGTATTAGGCAATATTGGAAGCTTTGCGATTAGTGGTGTCACTGGTGGTTCTGATGTTACAAATGATTGGAATTTAAACACGACAAATATTGCAACCATCAGTTGGCAGGCGGTCAGCGGAGCAAGTTCCTATGATGTTGCAATTTACAATTCAGTGGGCACTACTCAAGTTTGTCCTCTTCAAAATTCGACGACAAATAGTTTTACTTTTTCTGGGTGCAGTTTGACCATGGGACAAACATACTCAATCGGGATGTGGGCTAAAAATTCAGCTTCATCCACAGGAACTGCCGCCACAAATAATTTTGCAACGTTTAAAGTCAATCAAGCCCCTGTGATTCCCACATCGACAATCACGATGATGTACAATGGCGTCCAGGCCACGGGGAATCCAATTACTGCAGCCGGTGGTTCTGATCCTGATGGGGATACGATTACAATCACTTCAGTTTCATCTGCATCAAAAGGAACTCCGGCACTAATTAATTCGACCACAGTTGGCTATACGCCGAGTGGTACTAGCTATGGCGCCGATAGTTTTACCGTGACATATACAGATGGCCTTGGTGCAACAACAACTGCTACTGTGAATGTTAAACTGATGACAGCCCATACTTGGATGGGTTTGGTGAATTCCAATTGGGATGCGGCTTCGAATAATTTCTGTGGATCTGTCCCTTCTCCTGGCTTTAGTGGTGTGTGTGCGGGTGGAGGTCGGCCAACCTCTGCATCTACAGTTACTCATATTGCTGTTTTTAATTCATTATGTACTACAAACTGTAGTCCAACAATCACAGCAGCACAAACCATGTATGGTTTAGATGTTGATTCAACATATTCTGGAACAATTACCCAAGGAACGACAAACACGATCACAGTTGGACCAGGTGGATTCTATTTGCGAAGTGGTAACTTTGTTGGTGGCAGTGGAAATATTACTGTTGGTACTGCTGGCACGGCCTGTGATAACGGTAACATGGCAATGTCTGTTACGACGTCAGGTTCATTCACATCCACTTCTGGGACCTTAAGAATTAACATGGGTGATTTCACGATGACTCCTGGGACTTTTAGCCACAATAACGGCCTGGTCAATATGCATTCGCAATTTGCGGGTGGATCAGATCAAACTTTGATCTCGGCAAATAATCATTTTTATAATTTTGGATTGATTGGGGCACAGACCGGCGTTGGAGTGAATTCAAACCTGTACGTCGATAACGACTTAACGATTAATCGAACAGGAACGACGTCCAATCGTGGCATTCTTTATGGTAATGTCTATATTGGTGGAAATTTATCACTGACTAGTTGTACGGACCCAGCATTGAATATTTACACAGTTGGTTCTGTCTTCACTTTGACAGGTACAAATTCCACAGTGACGGGTGCATTTTCTGGTCCAGATCCTCTTTGCAGTATCGGAAATCTTGTTTCGAATTTGTCTGGAACATTGACCTTGTCAGGAATTGTTCGTGTCCGTGGTGATTTCAAAATTAATTCTGGAACAGTTTCTGCCGCAGGATCGACTTTAGTTCTTGCGCCATCGTCTATGCAGCTTGCAGTTGCAACAATTATCCCAGGTGCATCGACCTACGGAAATGTGCAAATTTATGGAAATGCGGCCAATATAGATCTTTCTGCAGGCACTATGAATATCGGTGGCGACTTAACATTGGGTGATTTAAGTCAAACTTCAAGCACGATGATTACCAATGGAACGTTCAATGTTGCAGGTAATTTGAATTTGACCAATGAAGGATATCTTTGGGGAAATTATAATGTCGTCATGAACGGTGTGAATCAAACAATCACAGGCGTGGCAGGTGCAAGTGTTGGTAATTTGACAGTGAACTCATCGGGCACTTTAACTTTGAGTGGGCAAGTTGAGCTTGTCAGAAACTTTGTGATGAATACAAATACATTATCTGCGGCGGGCTCCACTTTGGTTTTTGATCAAAGATGGTCATTAAATCCAACTCCAACTGTTGCAACTGGAACAGGAAATTATGGCAATGTTATTTTCCCCAACAATAGTCAATCAGTGGACTTTATATTTGCTGGAACGAATTGGAATATTTTAGGGAACCTCAGTATACTGAATGTATCTGGGACATGTGCCTTTGCGAATTCAACAGTCAATCTTTATGGAAACTTAACTGTTTCTGGTGGCGCAATGTATGGGGCCGGGGGATCAAGCTTAAAAATTATTGGTGCTGGTCGCACGATCACACAAGGTGTATCTACAGAAATTCCATTTAGAAGTATTTATATCGGGGACGGAGCAACAGCAACTTCGGTCACGTCAACATCGATGAGTTTGGCTCGAACTTCGCAAACTCTGACACTGACAAACTCTGGAACATTAAGCATGGGTGGAAATAGCTTGGCCGTGACCAGTGGAAGTGGGACAGATAATATATTAACTTTAAACATCGGCTCTATATTAAATATGGGTGGTGGAACACTGACCTATGAAAGCTTAGTTAATAACGGGACACTAAATCCTTAGTTGTCCCGAAAGCCTTTTAACCAATCGATGGTTATTAAACCTTCCCCAGCGCTTTTATTTTTGCATTGAAAGACGGACAGGCATCCTGGGCTATTATAAGAATTAATTGCAGAGTATTGATTTACAAACATTTGAAAATCCAGCTTGGGTTCCGAGCGATTAAAGTCCACTGACTCTTTAAATTTTAATTTAAAAGATAAATAATACCAGTCCTCGAATTGGACTTTGAATTTATATTTTGGATTTGATGAACTTGGCAGCTTTAAATTGAACTTCGAAATTGAATCGTAAAGCAATAAATTAGAGTATTTATATTTTTTTTGAAATCCAAAAAAATCAGACTGGGTTTCTTCGATTGTAGTTACACCGAATGGTAAGAAGTTAAATTGGCTTCCAAGTTGTGTGGGCAGCTCTGTCCAAGGAATGCTTTTAATCATTTCTGGACTAGGTACTGTTCGGTTATCAAACTTTGTTTTAAGCAGGTTTCCAATTCTTGCTTTAAATGCATTCGATCGGCAGGGCAGCAGTTGCTCTAGTTTTTTCATGTGGACTTCATGGGAGCTCTGAAGAAATGATTTTGAAAAAAAGTAAGAAACTATTTGTCTTTCACGAAGCGGGGACATTTTAGGCAGAAGCGAAGAAATGATTTCGTGAAAAATTAACCCTGCCTTTTGTTCCAAGGCCATTTGTTCCCAAATTGGTTTAGAAATATAAATGCTTCTGTCATTGCGTACTGCAAGCTGGTAGATTGGCTCGCCCTCAATGACTGTTTCTGAATTTCGAATAACCTGCATGGGCGAGTCCACCAAAGACCAACTGTACATTTTTAAAGCTTCAAATAGAGTAAATGCCAGAATTGGATCAATATTTTGAATGAAGGCCATTTTGCTGGCTATTTTTTTATTTAGTTCCTGGTCGTGTTCAATATGAAAGTTTTCGTTAATACGATTTTCCCAAGCTTTTGCAGACTCAGAAAGTGCCGTCGTGTATTCAGAGTAGCTGGGATCAAAATACGGCTTCTGATCAGCAAAGGCTTCATAAAAATCCAACAGGACATAGGCGTTGTTTTTGTAAACAGCATTTCCACTTCCTGAAATATCAACTGTGCCGGTGGCTAAGCTTTTTAATGAAAACATGAAAATGAAAAGATTAATGATAAGTATGAATTTCATTTAGATGGCCTTTGTGACTGGGAAAAATTGAATTGATAAAGCGTAAACACGATCAGTTTTCTTAGCACGTTCTGAAATCTGCCGACCAAGTCTTTTTCTAAAATCATTGATTTGATCCACGGCAAAACTGATTTCGTCTTTGCTTATGGTTGATAAAATACATGAAAACGAGCGCAGTTTTTCATCCATCTCGATTGTTTTTGCAGAAAGCTTTAGCATTTCTAAGTATAATTTCTTAATGTAGACATTGCTTTTGTCGTCATGCAAAGCCTGATGGGAAGATGTTTTTTTATACATTGTTCCGTGCTTTGCCAACAAACCAGCTCTTACAAGTTTGTTCAGTACAGTCCTGACTGTGCTTTGTGAAAGTCCAATTTTTTGAGAAATAAATGAAACGTCAGCGTTGTCTTTGATGTCAAAAATTAAAAGAATGGGTAAGTAATACCACTCGGAAATAAGACTTAGATTTTCGTTGGCGACCAATTGTTCGCTATCTGTCGATGCAACATTTTTTAACTTTTCGCCTGCAAATTTTCGCGCCAGGGGGCTGCGATCAAAAGAGCTAGATACAGTCAGCAAAAATTTTTTTTGAGCGCCTTTATTCAGGCTGAATTTATCGATGATTTTTTGGGCTTTTTCGTATGAAATCCCGGACTTGCCACGAATGATGTAGCTAAGATGTTGTGGTGTCAGTCCAAGGTCCCGTGCGAAGGCCCTCATTGAATAGGTCCTGTTGGATGATTTTCTATGGCTAAATTCGTTTATAAAATAGTCTTTAACGTCCATGGGTTTGTTATATTCATTTTGTTATTTGATGCAACGATAACTTGCTTGATTTAACTTGATATCCGGCTTTGGAATGTCCGCGTCAAACGTCTGTGAATATTGGCTAAAATGCCCAGGCTTGTTCCTGAGTCTTAAAATGAGTCACCCGTATAAAGTTTTTTTCACATCCGTCGATAAGATAGAAATGATGATGGACGTTAAGCGAAATAAATTAAACTTAAAAATAATATTTATTATAGGTGTTTTGTACACTTCGTCCTGTGGTGTATCCAGTGGATCAATTACTCAAACAGCAACATCCGCTTCAAGCTCTACTGGAACTGCATCGAATGTCACTGGTGTTGTGGCCATTGCTAATGGTGGAACTGGTGCAAGCGATGTGGCCACTGCACGTGCAAACATCGGTGTTTATACCTATTCGACTTTTATCACTTCGGGTGCAACATGGACTGCCCCAGCAAGTACTACGGGATTTTCTTCAAGTTCAACATGCAAATTCACTTTAATTGGCGGCGGTGGTGGATCTGGTGGAGTGTCAGCATCTGTGAATATAAAAAGCCCTGGTGGTGGCGCTGGCGGGGTTTGTGTTCACTATGCTTCTGGTCTTACTCCGAGCACAGCTTATGCGATTGCAATAGGTGCGGCTGGGGCTGCAGGAACCAACGCTCCAGGTGCGGGCGGAAATGGTGGCGACACGACTTTAACCATTGGTGGAACGACCTACACGGCTTATGGTGGAACGGGCTCCAATGGAGCATCATCAACAAACCGAGATGGTGGTGCTGGTGGAGCAACTGCAAACTGTTCCACTGATCCAGATTTTAGCATCACTGGGCAAAAAGGTATGTCAGTGAGTGGCGGTGCTGACAGCACAGGGAATGGTGGGAGCACAGGTCTTGGATTTGGTCTTGGCGGAGCTGGCACTAACACTGGTGGTTCTACACCAGGTAATCCAGCTACTGGTTACGGTGGCGGAGGCGGTGGTTCAAGCGCGGGAGCCGGCACTGCTCAAACTGGCGCAGCTGGAGCCCCTGGCGCTATGATGGTTGAGTGTTGGAATTAACTTTTAATTTTAGACAATCCCTTGAGAACTCACCTAAATTTATTTTTTCCATCATACACCAAGCCTTTTTCCGAATAAAACTTTTTGCCAGTTCGCATCTGAATCTTTAAGTTTCCAAATAAATCCATCCAAAACATAATGAGTTGCCTGAGGCAATGTCAGCAGTGGCACTAACCAACTGAGTGTATCCTTAGCTGTGATTTCAGGCAATTGACCCAATACTCCAAAAGCTTCCAGATGCTCTCTCCAGACGAATCCAGCCCATAAACCTTCTTCAAGAAAGCCAAAAATTAGCAGCACTGCTAAAAATAATGGGATCGAGAACTTAGAAAAAAATATTTTGTAAGAAAATTTGCCTAATATTAGAGGCGAATCTGATTTGTCCTTTTGTCTTTCACCATAAAGCCATACTAATGCCATGTATGGAATTCCATGAGAGACCACATTGGTAATTGTAAAAGTCATGTCTCCATTAAAATGAACGATGCCCACGTACCAAGAAATCGCAGTACCGAGTACAATTGCATTTTTAGGAATATTGAAAGGCTTATTGTTTTTGGCATTTATAATTTCATTCGCAAAATACAATACTAGAACTACCAAATAAAGAAATCCAAAAATCTGACTGAAGACTGCTGGCAATCCCGTAATAAAATCCCCATCGATAAACCAATGAAAATTTCTCGGCTGGTGGCTATGCCAATAAATAATTGGATAGAGGGCTGCCAGGTAAACAACTAAAGCCGAAAGCCAACGATCTTTTTTGTTAGAATCCTCACCACGACAGTAAAGTCGCAAAAACCCATATTGTTGCCTGATAAAGTGAAATACAGCCACATAGGTCAACACTCGCCAAAAAAGCATACTGTTAACCGAGTACAGCCCAACCCCAATCAGCCAAACGACGACAGGAATCAAAGTTAGAATGGACTTGTTTTCTTTTAGCTCATTGGAATTAAAATAAGTTCGAAATAAAGTGCTGTACACATGGGAGACATCAATCCCCAGAATAAAAATCAACCATGCCCACAATGGGACACCTGTTGTGGACCCTAAAACATCTGCAAAAATAAAAGCGATAAAAACCGATATTAACGAGGGCAGCAAAATAAAAGTTAAATCAAAACTAGGACTCTTAAGCCAAGGCTTGCTCATTAGCATTTTCATGAGTGAGCCCTTTGCAAAATTCTTTTTGCAGCTTCGACACCTCGATACTGAGCCTCTTCGAAAATTGAAATTCCACTCATGTCGGAATGTGCAAATTCAATCGAATGAAAAGGTTTAACAAAGTCTTTTCTTTTTTTATTCCAAAGATAGTCAATGCCAGGGCTCACCATTCCATGACCCCAAATCCAGACATCTACATTTGAAATCGTCTGCGAAATACCTGGGTGCATTTTTTCAAGATCAGGAATGATAATATCTAGCCAATCATGATAGCTCTTTTGATAAGCGGCCATTCGCTCCTCTTTTGGCGATTTTTCGTCGAGGGGCAAATAGTAGGTAATGACAGTTTCATTTCGATTAAATTTTAAATCCTGATGAGTAGCCACTATGTAGCCTAGCGATTTACTGTAAAAACTAACATTATCCCACGATAATGGGGCTCCATGCGACTCAGGCTTTTGCTTTAGCGAAATATTGGCGATGGCCCAAGGGGCATATTCAAGTGTCAATTCGCTTTTATAACCTTTGATGACTTTGCTAGCTGCAAACCTGGGCCCGCAATAAATGACATTTTTAGCAAGATAACGAGTGCATGAGTTGTCTAGGGTATTGAGAACATCGACTTTGTTTCCGCTACCTATATTTTCAATTGAAAATACCAAAGAATTGCTTTGAACATGATCGCCAACAAGACTTTTAAACTTTGAAACAAGAAACCCATTGCCTTCGGGCCAAGTCACCACAGACTGAGAGTCCGCATTGGCACCAACCCCAGCTCTTGAAGCGAAATAATGAAGCCCAGCCCATGCAGACACTTGGCTGTGAGGCATTCCATAATCGTCTCGGCAGCAATAATTTACATACCAATTGAGATACCTCGAGTTCCACCCTTTGCCAGTCATGAATTCGGCCATTGATATTTTATCTAATTTTAAAAATTCTGAATCTTGTGAACTCAAATCAATGGGAATGCTGAAAATAAATTTTTTATCAGCACCTTTTTTATTTTTCAGCCTTTCAATAAAGGCAAAAAACTCATCATACTGCTTTTTGTCTTCGTTCTGAATGCCATGCTGGGGAACAAGCCCATCCTGCCATTCGCCTTGAAAAAATAGCCTCTCATTGGCATCTGCACAAAGGAAATACTCATTAAAAACAGGCAGGCCTTTTTCATAGCCTTGAATAATTCCAATCTCTTCGAAAAACTCACGAACATAGTGAGCCTCTGGTCCAGGCAATGGCACATAATGTGCGCCCCATGGGTATTTGCTAATTGTATTTGATCCATTTATCGAGTTGCCACCGACATCTGAATCCATTTCTAAAAGTAAGTAATCTTTAAAGCCGTTTTTTTTAAACCACCATGCTGCTGACAAACCAGAAATACCACCGCCAACAATAACTGTATCAATGATCCTTGTTTCGGTTGGTCTGGCAGTCACTCCCGTCCTTAGCAGATGGCCAACCCTTGAATTCGCTCCAACTATGCCACCAGAAAATGAATATTTTTTTGATTTAAAAAAACGACGATAGCCCAAAAAACCTGAGGCAATTGCCAAAGCACCGAATCCAATAGCTCCAATAAAATTTCTTCGAGATATTTTTAAAAACTTAGTGGACATAGTCAGCCCACTCCTCCTCAAAATATCTGACCAAAATTTGATTATTAAGTTTATTGACGTCATGCGAGGCCACGATCATATCTTGAGGAAAAACCAAAAGAGTTTTTGCGACCTCTGGACTTAAAAACCTAAGTCCATCGGGATACTTTTCTGGCACTTTAAAATCATGATTAGAAATTAAAATATAGCCCCAATCACCAAATGCCGGAACATAAACATGATATGGAGTCGTTTTAAACCCAACTGACTTAAGAGTGCTATCCACACACCAAAATGATTTTTTTGCCACATAGGGCGAAGTGCTTTGAACAACACCAACACCAGACTCGGATAGAGCCGACTTCATCAGTCTATAAAAGGAATTGGTATAAAGTTTCCCCACAGAAAAATTGCTCGGATCTGGAAAATCCACAGCAATAAAATCAAATTTTTCGGTATTATTTTTTAACCAAAGAAAGGCATCCTCATTAACGATCTTTACCTTTGGTGAATTGAATGAATTCAAATTCAGTTTCGTTAAGGCATCATTCGTTTTAAAAAGATCTGTCATTTCAGAATCTAGGTCGACTAAAATCACTTCTTCAACCGAAGGGTATTTTAAAATTTCGCGAACAGCTAGGCCATCGCCACCACCAAGAACCAAAACTTTTTTTGGCTCTTCAAGCGATGCAAGGCCCACATGAATCAAAGCTTCGTGATATCGATACTCATCTTTTGAGCTGAACTGAAGATTCCCATTTAAAAACAAACGAAAATCATCATTCGACTTTGTTAAAATAATTCGTTGATAGCGAGAAGATTTTGAATAAATGACCTTGTCTTGATAGCTAGCGGCTTCGGAAAAACTCACAATTCGGTCTGAGTAGATAAATCCAAGCACAAGTGATATCAATGTTGCGAAAGCAGAACCTTTCATCAGTCGGACCCAAGGGATTTCATCTTTAAAAAGGTAAAGGGTCCAAATCGCCACCAACACATTAAAAATACCAAATAGGAAAGCAGAACGAACGAGGCCTAAATGGGGAACTAGGTAAAGTGGAAAAAGCAATGAAGCAAGGAGTGCTCCAATATAATCAAAAGTAAACACCTTTGAAACTAAGTCTTTAAATTCGAAATGGGTCTGCATGATTCGCATAAGAATCGGAATTTCAAAACCAACTAATGTCCCGGTGATAGAGACCAATCCATAGAGAAGAATTCGAAACGAGGTGATGTACTCAAAAGAAACAAATAAAATGGCAGCAGAAAAACCACCGATAAGACCGATCAGCAATTCCACTTGCACAAATTTGCCTATCAAATTTTTATTAACATACTTGGAAAAAAACGAGCCAATCCCCATTGAAAAAAGATAGACTCCAATGATCGTCGAGAATTGGGTGACGGAGTCTCCGAGCAAATAGCTGGCGAGGGCTCCGGCGATTAACTCATAAACCAAACCACAAGTGGCAATAACAAAAACAGAGAATAAAAGTACATACGACATGGCTGTTAAAAACTAGCCATGTATCGCTGCTGCGATAATCTGGGCAATCGCCAAAGTAAAGGCAGCTGTAGTTATAGCCAATGCAATGTTGTGTTCTTCAACAATTTCTTTCCAAAGATTGCCTGGGGTCAATTTATCAAAAATGATAAATGAAAATGAAAGTACCCCAATTCCAATCGCTGAAAACACCAAAGATGCAATGATGTATTTGAAGCTGATAAGCTGCTGTAATGAATCGACCATTTTAAATTCCTCCTGTTTTATTTGTGGTATGCGCTATGTCCATGGGGCCCCCATTTACCTGATTTTACCGAGTCAGCCACAGTCCAACCATTATAGTTAGCATAGGCAAAGATCAAACAAATGACAGTCCCATAAATAATAAAAGCCTTTTTCATTAGTTTTCCTCCTGGTGTTGATAGTAGGGAGAAAAATCGCTCTGTGACCAGCGACTCATTTCAAAGCTGCGATTTCGCCACAAGACGAGAATTGGAAAGAACGAAATTAGAAACAAGGCCCAAAGAAAATTAGACCATGTTGTAACATCTCTCTTAATAACGACATTTAAGGTTAAGCTTGAAGCATTCGCAGAGTTATTTGGCACTAGAACTCCATTGTTGTAGTAAACATCACGAGTCACTACGCCTTTTGAATTGTACCATTTTACATTCCCATTGAGCTGACCATTCAAATGAACTCCAGTTTGCTGAACTGAACCATCCTCGGCATAAATGGTGTATTTTCCATTTCTTTCGCCATTTCGAAATGCAATCTCTTTATTCAATTGGCCATTTTCAAAATAGTATTTTGCGATGCCTTCGATCTTTTCATTTAAAACTGGTTCAACGGCTTTCAACTTGCCATTTTGCCAGTAGCTATTTTTTGCTACTGCACTTTCTGGAGTTACAACATCCATAGTTATCGCTGGGTTCAAAATTGGAAGAGCTGGGCCGGATGCTTCTATATTCAAATGATATTTTCCAGAAGGGATCGAGGATAAAACTAAAGAAGAATTCTGACTTCCTTCGGTCCATGAGCCATCACTGTCGTAACCAAAATAATATTCTATGCCTTGCTCAAAGTCTTCGCTTTCACCATTGTCGTCGTTCACTAAGTCACTTTGTATCTCTACCCAATTGTTTTGGACTGGAGCTGAAACTGAAACTTCGAGATTGGACATACCATGGCTAAGTTCAAATTGAGGAGATACCTTTAGTTTTTCGGTGTCAGTTGAACTGTAAGTAAATTGTCCTGAATAGACAGTTTCATTTTTAGAAAGAAACATCGAAGCCAACTGAATTAAGAAAAGGATCCCTAAAAACATTCCCCAATATTTTCCAGCATAATTCGCTGTCTCGGTGACAGTTGATGGTTGATTGGGGGCAACCCCTGACTGAAGCGGCATTGGCTTAGAAATTTGAAATGCCGATTTAACTTCGCTTTGGCTTACATACTCGCCCAATGACCAAACAATTTCATTATTGCTTTTTTCTGAGGACAAAATTTCTGGTGGCGACACATAGTCCTCGACCTGTACTGTTTCACCTTGCTTCACCTGCCAATAAAATTCACCAATGACATAGATAACTTTCGCCAAACCTGTATGAAACAAATAGTAATCTTTACTGAGGTAGGTGACCTTCCTTCGGCCAAGATTGTCTTCGGTTGGTCTTGATTTTGTCGTGATGACATAGTTCCAATGGCCATCAAATTCGGTCAGCCAACGAAAGCCCTTTATCGGATTAAATAGTAAGTACTCGCTCCAAGTATAAACCGAAGAGCCATCGGATCTTTCGACGTAACCAATAACTTCCCACACGACGCCACGAAATTTTCCCCTCTGACCTAGAGGTATAACTTGATCTCGTTTGCCTGTTTTTGAAGCTTTTTCGAGAACTTTATAATTTTCATTGGATGAATCAATAATTGCAGCACAAGATCCGCAGACAGCAGTGATAGACTGTCCAACTGCACGAAGAACAACACCAGCCCCACAAGATGGGCAATTGAAAACCTTAACAGAAGCAGGCTTGTGCTCAGTCGTAGATTTTAATTCATCACCAGCCATCTATTTCCCTTAAATTCATAAATTTTAAATTATCAAAATCGATATATTTGCCAAAAAATAATCGATCTCCCTCATTGGAATAGTCAATATTGCCAAAACTATCATTGGGTCCAACTAAATCCACACTGGTTGATTTGCGGCCCTTCAGACTTTTTACTGGCAGTTCGCCCTGACTGCCCACACAAGCCACTTCATGAATATTGTCGATGGTGTACTGCGATCTATTGATTTGAATGGCTTCAGCGATTTTCAATCTTGATAGCTCTGGGATTTTTACTTGTTCAATGATTTGAAAACTCACCATGTAAAACCCTTGAGCATCGGCAAGCCAACCATCTTTGCCACTATCAAAATGCAAATACCATTCATTCCAAGATCCACTTTCCCAGCCAATTCTTTGTCGACCTATCACTTCAAATTTTGAACCTTCAAAAATACCAGTAGTTCCAATTTGCAAAGGGCTCATGTCCTGTGGCATCTCGGTCATTTTGCCCAGGCTTTCGATATTCATATCGTGCCTAACAAGAGTTGAGCTGCAAAACGAACAAACCCCAAAAACTGAAGCTCTGGACTTAAATAAAACTTCAGCTCCACAAGCTGGACACGAAAGAGTCATTGCCTAAGTTACCTTTTTTAACAGTTCAGTTTTTTTAGCTTCAAATTCTTGCTGGCTAATCACACCATTTTTCATCATGCCATGAAGCTTATTGATGGTTTCCATGGGATTTTCAGTCTTAGTTTCAGCCCCTGAAATTCCCGACATCGATTGACCCATGGCCATGCCCACGCCCAGTCCTACACCAGCACCAGCCGCTCCACTTTCATTTTTCGCAGCAATAGAAATGCTGTCGGCGGCTTGAAATTGAGCATAATTTTTTAAATCACCGACCATTTTCATTGAAGCCATTTTATCCAGATGCCCTTGAAGCTCTTCAGGTAACGAAATACTTTGCACAAAAAAGGATTCTAAGCTCAATCCATAGCCCGAAAACAAATCGACCAATGCACCCTTGAGTGTATTTGAAAACTCCATCTGGTTTGCAGCCATGTCAATAAAATTGACTTCGAGTTTCCCCATGAAAGTGGCCAAGTGAGTGAGGATGGCTGAGCGAAGCTGACCCTCAAGCTCTTGAGTCGTAAAAACTTCTTTGGTCCCACTGACTTTGGTAAAAAATGTTTTTGGATTTTTTAATTTGTACGAATAGATGCCATGGGCCCGAATTCTCAGGGGGCCGAATTGCTTATCCTTGATGACAACTGCATTAGGAGTGCCCCATCGTTGATCAAGCTGCTCACGAGTCGAGAAAAAATAAAGATCCGACTTAAAAGGCGATTGAAACCCTTTGTCCCAGTTTCTAAGATTCGTCAGCACGGGCAAACTGTTTGTCGCCATGGTGTGCATCCCAGATTCAAAAAGATCAGCGATTTGGCCTTCATTGACGAAGAGTGCCAATTGGGTATCACGAACTGTTAATTGTGCGCCATTCTGAATTTCTCGGTCTGTCATAGGGAAACGATAGGACAAAATGCCCTGAGACTCCTCATTCCATTCGATGACGTCAATAAATTGCTTTTTAAAAAGATCAAAAAGACCCACGAAGTCACCCCTTTTCTTGCTCTACTAAATAGAAGTAGATATTATGATAGTTAGAAATCTTTCTTCAGGCTAGCCCAAAGATTGCATACAAAGAGTTTTGCAATGTGTTGATCGGCCTGATTGAAAGGATTTTATGGAGAACAATGACCGACTCAAAGCTGCCAGTAGCAAAAAACGAGAACCCGCCCGAAAGCTTTCAATTTTCGGCAATGGAAACGATTAAAAGCATTCGAATCAATCGAGCTTTTTTGGCTATGGGCCTTGTAGCTTCGGCAAGCGCTGTCGGTGTTTTCGTGCTAACCCAATATACAATCTTGTCGGCTTTTCTCGCAATTTCTGGGGCAGTCTTTTTTGGAGCAAGACAGCTGGTCAAAAAATCCTTGGCATTAACTTCGAATACCGACCAACTTATTCTGGGCTCAATACTGCACCAGCTAGAGCAAATCAAAAAGCAAGTCAGCAAATGCAAATTTTTAGAAAATGTCGAGACCGAAGGGACACAGGCTGCTAACCAAGCCGATTTACTTTTGCAGCAATACAAAAGTTTAAAAAATGTTCTCACGCAAAAATTTGAGCCCTCTGAAATCACTTTCGGTCGCTACTTGAGCAGCATTGACTCATCCTGCTTATCCATTGGAGAAAACCTCGTACATACAAAAAGTATTTTGGAGAATCTAAATTTGGTTAGCAAAAGCAATTCCGACCAATCCCAAGAACAAAAGAAACAAGTTTTGCATCTACTTAAATCCACTGATGAGGCCTTGCAGCAGCTTGCGATACTTTTTAATTCAGTAAATGAAATTAACACGAAAGAAAAACACCGAGATCAACTTGAACAATCAATGCAGCAAATTAGAGAACTGGCTGATAGAGCCAAGATATACTCTAAGCATTAAGGGGAGAAACTATGTCGACAAAAGAAACTTTAACTCTTGAAAATGAGAAATTAAAAATTCCAACTGTAACTGACATTAAAAGCGAACTTTCTATTTCTACCCCTTCAGAAATTCAGCTCACAAATGCCGATGAAAAAAATCTTGATGGCAAAGCCACTGAATTTGTCGATAAGTTGTTAAACTTTACTTCTGACGATATCGACCAACAGCAGGCTAAAAAGAATTCAGTCGAGCAGATGGGCTTTGAAATTCAAAAACGAGCGGCGAAACAAAGTGAGATGCTTCGTCAACCAGTCAAAAATCTTTCGCAAAAAGCTGATGATGGTGGCGATGTTGCCAATGCTCTGATCAACTTAAAAGTTAAGGTCGAAGAGCTAGATCCTGCTAAATTTAATTTTGAACCAGGATGGTTTTCAAGAGCTTTAGGCCAAATTCCTGGCATTGGAACTCCGATAAAAAGATATTTTTCAAAATTCGAATCAGCACAAACAGTTATCAGTGCCATTACTGGTTCCCTAGAAAATGGCAGAGACCAATTGCTAAGAGACAACCTGACACTGCAAGAAGACCAAAAGCAAATGCGAGAGACTTCAAAAAAACTTGAGCAGGTAATAAAACTTGGCCAGCTCATGGATACAAAAATTCAATATAAATTGGATCGTGAAATTCCAAAAGATGATCCTAAAAATCGCTTCGTAGCCGAAGAACTTTTGTTCCCACTAAGACAACGAATCATTGATCTCCAACAACAGCTTGCAGTGAGCCAGCAAGGTGTCATCGCCACTGAACTCATTATGAGAAATAACAAGGAGCTATCCCGAGGGGTCAATAGAGCCCTCAATGTCACAGTGACAGCTCTTGAAACTGCTGCAACTGTCGCCATGGCATTGGCAAATCAAAAAATTGTCTTAGACAAAGTAAATTCTGTTAGCAAAACAACTTCGGATTTAATTGCAGGGACAGCTGCCAGGCTTAAAACCCAAGGCACTGAAATTCACAAGCAAGCATCGTCTGCCCAGCTTGATCTAAATTCGTTGAAGTCTGCTTTTGCAGATTTAAAAATTGCGATGGAAGATGTTTCGACATTCAGACTGAATGCATTGCCACAGATGGCTAATACAATTTTGGAATTGGACAAAATTTCAGGTGATGCAGAAAAGACCATTGCTAAAATGGAAGACGGCAACAAAGCCAAGCCTCAAATAAAATTGGAAATTGATTAAGTAGCTTTTCGTTCGAACAAAGACATTATAATTTACAGATTTTGGACAGCTAGAATTCGGCTATTTCAATTGGGGTTAGAGCGTTAATTTTATTATTGGCCTTTCAGAACCAGAACCTTAACCCCGTCTCCGATGGAGGAAACGTAGTTTTACGGAACATTTAGTGTTGTCCAAGACCGCATCTTCTCTTGAAAAACTAAGATATGAAATTTGTCGTCAGTTCATCATTTATCAACGAGAGCATGAATTAAAATCCAAGGAGTTGGCTAAGATCGTGGGTGTTGATGATAGTGTAATGAGCAAAGTTCTTCACTATCGCAGTGAGCGCTTTACGACGGATAAATTAATTCTAATGTTGTCAAAAATATATCCCAAGCACGATCTTGTTCTTAAGGTGTCCTAACACTGTATGGCAAAAAAATGATGACAGTCTTAGATGACCTATTTTGACCTGCAGCCCTTGGAGTCACTGATATACATTAGACATTTTTACTTAGTCTTGAGAGTTTAACAAAACTAGTTCCAGTAATTTAATTTTCCAACTAAGTGTTTTGGCAAGGGTCAGTGTTCGACGAAAAATCGCAACAACTTTGGAACGGTATGTATTGCTAAATTTTTAATTTTATTTTGTTTTGGCATTCATAGCTTTGCAAAGGGTCCTGAATCTTCGCAATGGGAAACTCTTACAGAATCTAAAGAGTCTCAGATTTTCAAAGATAAAAAAATCAAAGATCGAACCTTGTTATCTGGGCCATTCGCCCAGTCACTGGCGACCAGTCTTGGCCTTTTGGCGACTGCAGGTATCGCATCTTTTTTCGGTTTCAAGAAAAACCGACTTTGATCATTAATCTTGTTGGTATTTTGACCAGTGGTTTATTCGGTCTTTTTTTTCAGTTTCTCGACAGCGTTCTTAAAGGCAGCTTTATTCTTCGAAATCAGCCGTTTGCTGTCTGTCGACAATGCATCTGGCTTCTCTAGCAGAGATAACCACATTTGATAAAACTGTTTTCTCTGCTGCTGGAACCAACTGAAGTCTTTTGTCTTCTCGATGTATTGGCCCTTTTCCAGTTTATAAATTGTTACCCATTCAAACGCTGGAGCCATTTCAACATTCAGCAGACCAACGGCGTTTTCTTCTGTGGTGTTAACCGTTTCAAGCACCTCGGGTACGCCATCATGATTAATATCCTGAATGGCATATTCGCGTAGCGGGACACCATCATGGTCTGGGGACTTGGCAGCGAGCTTTTCAATCAGCTCCGCGGCTAACGACAGTTCCTTGGGGCTCATCTTTGCATTCACATCGAAAACGAATATTGAGAGCGTGCATAAAACGACCAAGCGATAATAATTTTTATTCATGGAACCAGGTTACGGATCCAGACGAAAGCAGTCAACTTACCAAATGGATAACTAGCTGTCTTA
>DGYJ01000110.1:0-1281 GCA_002396665.1 Bdellovibrionaceae bacterium UBA5009 | reverse complement strand
AAACGCTTAATTTTGTTCGCGTGGACGCCATGGCTTCAAAAAGCTCATATCTAATATATTGCGTCAGCCAATGATCTATTTGGTTTTGGTCAGTCATCGAAATAGTCCAGCTGGAAGATTCAAGTCAATACTTCTGAATTCCTCTTTGTTACTCTTAAAAGGTATGCCTAGAGTGATTTTAATTTTGTTAATATTCTTAAGCATGACTTCATTTGCCGATGATCAAAAATCTTGTTCGAGCATTATGCTCGACCTTGGCAAACTTGGACCAATCAGAAACCAAAGCGATGTTGGCTGGTGTTATGCCTTTGCTGCAGCAGATATGGCTACCTACTATTTAGGAAAACGTATTTCTGCCGTGGATATAGCTGCTAAATTTAATTCTCGAAATCCTGTGACTGGATTTCTGCCGTCTGACCCCGGTCTTACTGGCTCAAGAGAGAGTAGCCCATGGAATGGCAGTATCGGTACTTTTGAGGGTGGATATATAGGAGCAGCATTGATTGGGGCTAACGACCGAGGATTTTGCACGGAAGCGCTCGTGCGATCAGAAAACTTTCCTGACTTCACAAAAGTTGACGAATCATTAGGTCAGTTCACAAAGGCCATCTTTGATTTCGATCGAAGACTTAATAATGCCGATGGTGCCTTAACCAAGGAAACCTGCTCTAAGGGCGGTGTTGCTCTACGGGCGATATTTCCCAATGGAGATATTAAAGCTATTATAGATATTCTAAAGCGTTATGATTACGATAATTCTTGGCGAGTGATGACAGATGCAGTTTGTCGTGGTCGTCGGTCAAAATTTCCGCAAAATTTCAAAGTCAGAGTTAATAAGGGCGATCTTGATTCACAAATATCTGATATTGATCGCAGTTTGAATACTCGTGACATAGTTGGCATTCACTACGATTACTACGGGCTTGTTCACTCTAGCACTGGAAGTTGGTTTTCAAGACTGACTTCAGTACAGCCTGGCAATCACGCTTCTACGGTTATTGGGCGGCGCTTTAACGCCAGCAATGGAAAATGTGAGTACGCGATTCGAAATACAGCAGGCACATATTGTGATCCGCGGTTTACTCGTGAGCAGTGTCAAAATGGAGTTTTTTGGGTATCCAGAACAAATCTTAAATCCACTCTTAGAGCCGTCAATTATATTCAAAAATAGCGATTTAATTTCTGGACAAATTCGAATATATTATAGTGACCGCAAACCACTTGCCTACTATCCATCAATAATTCAATTATTTAAATTAAACCGCCCAGGGTACTATCCCT
>DGYJ01000107.1 GCA_002396665.1 Bdellovibrionaceae bacterium UBA5009 | reverse complement strand
TTAGAGCCGTCCTAAGACAGCTAGTTATCCATTTGTTTTTGAACCGATCGGTGGCGAACTTTTGGACAGGTTATGATTATTTTCATGTGGTGAAGAAAAGACCCAATCCATTTCGTAGAAATGCTATTCTAAGCCGGATAAAAATCAAACCAGAGGTGTTTTATGAAAACAAGTTTGCTCTCTACTTTGTTCATTATAATCTTGTCCGTTAGCGCCAACGCTACCGAACGGCAATCGGGATTTCAAGATGCCACTCGAAATCTTGGAGTCAAACTCGGTCTCATAGCTGATCCTACAAAGCCTCTTGAATATGTAAACACTCGCTGGATTCATTCCGAGCTTCGTCCTTACGTCTCTTTGGATTATCGAATCAACTCAATCAAAGAAGACCTCAGAAAAAGCGATCTTCTAAAAAAGTATAACCAGTGCAGTTCCAGCTGTGTGTTGAGAGCAGATCGTCTTCAGAATGAGCTTGAGCAGCTTGTAAACCAAAAAGAGTACGGACCAAGTGCCATTGAAGAAAGAATTGCATCTTGGCTCAACAGTGGTCTTGTGCAAAAAATCATGCTCAAAACCGCGAACGAAAAGCCCATTATTGTCGAAACTACCCTTCGTGGCGACGGTTATATTTTGGCAGAAGGTTGCTATCTACAATCAAAAACTGATGGCGTTGGCTGCCATGCCGATCAAGGTCGCGACCAAATCGACTTTCATTTTTTCATCAATTTAAAATCTGGTCGTGTTTCAAATCTCAAGGAACTCTCGCGTAAATAACTCTAGCCCGCTTCGATGGGCAGAATCACTGGTCAAAATAACAAAGCCTGTTAAGAAATGCTCGCTCAACCGCGAGCATTTCCATTTAAGCCGCCAAAACCTCAAGCGTGAGCTTCGGATAAAGAGCCTTGGCGTAAGCCAACAGCCTTTCAATGGAATAACGCTCGATTTTATAATTCAGAACCCGACTCGTCTCGGGCTCATCGAGTCCCAATTTTTCAGCGAGCTCTTTCTGGCTTATTTTGTGAGCTAATTTGTATTCTAAAATTTTACCACAAAGCTTGAATTTTACTTTATCAACCTCAGAAGCATTTTTAGGGATGACAGAACTCCCTAAAACTTCGTCAGATGATAATTTACCTAAAATCTCATTGAGATCTTTCTCGTCAGGGTAACGGACAGATGTACCATTATTTAATTTTATTTTTCTTGCCACAAATCACCTCCGAAAAGCATTAACCACACCAATGTAAATTTCATCGTTTTCTAGAAGCCAAATCAGTCTGTAGTTCGCACCGTTTAAAAGCATGGGTTCGGTTTTAAAATACTGAAAACCATCTTTTTCAGCCACAGGGTCAAATGTTTTCCCATCTAGCATTTCAACCAATGCCAAAATGATCTCATCATTGACCGTGTCTGAGTGTTTGCTTTCGTAATGCGGATCAATAACAACCCGGTGGATCTGTCTTGAATTAACTGTGATGAAAACTTCGTAGTCTCTGCGCTCAGACATAAAGCAATCCTATCAACACTTGTCAAATTTGACAAGTGCAATTTTAGCGCGATCCGGATTGGCTTTAATAGCCCGTAGTCGCTCTTTAACCGCCGTCTTGCTGATCCCATAATAATCAGCCAGCCGTAATACCTTCCACCCCTCAACCCAACGCAATCTTGCCAGTTCCGTTAAATCGAGGTATTCCCGTTCCCAAGTGAGCTTATAATCCTGTGGAATCGTTGGCCCTCTTAGTTCTTGGAGCTTGGCGTAGCCTCCACCAAAATATAAAAACCCGCCTTGCGCGGGTTTTTATATTTTGTGGATTCGCGGGTGATGAGAACTTCCACAGAGTTCGACAAAAAGGCCATGATGGCCTTTTTGAGTGAAGCAGGCTTTGCCTGCAAAAACCCCGAGCGCCAGCGAGTGGGCTGAGGGCAGGAGCCCGAAGCATTCTCCCCGGGGCCACCAATTTAAATGGTTCGGTTCTCTTCACTCAAACGTAGATAGATTCAAAAAGATTTAAAAGGACAAGCACTTAGCACCCTCAATCAATTGTGTTTAAATCAGATATGCTGGAAGTTGGCAGGCCCCACGGAATTAAGACAGACAGCCCCTTATAGGGCTCTGTCTTAACTTATCTGATCAGCTCACAAATTATCGAGCAGAACAATCAATTGAAACGCTGACTTCGTTATTAACGTTATCAGGCAAAGTCAATACTAAGCCTCCATCGTCTTCAGCAGTTGTAAAAGCAGAGACTTCAACACCATTATCTAAACTAATAACTTCTACTTTATAAAGACCTGACATCTTTCTTCCAGTGATTTGAATAAGACGTCGATCAAGGCTTGAGTCGACAATTTTGCCTTTTACAGATTTTACTCCATATTTGTGCTTTGCATCTTCAGAAATGGCTTTAGTGCCAATATCACACTTAAAGGGAGCAATTACATTCTTGGCTAGAACTGTTTGAGAAAGCGTTAATACTGAAACAGCAATTAATAGGGCTTTCATAAAAATCCTTTGATACCATTGCCTAAATGTTGTGGGATGAATTTCCCTTTATTCAACAGGACGCGGTTATTCAAGTTGAAGAAAAGCAGGATCCATTCCAACGTGAGTTATTATTTTATTTGAGCTGAAGAGAAATAGCTGTCTAAGCTATCTCGACATGAGCCGCTGACGGTCACCGTTAAAAAGTTCGACAGTGAGATTTTTTTTAATTTTTCAGTCAAATCTTTTGGTCGAAGAATCAAAAACGATT
>DGYJ01000119.1:1270-6804 GCA_002396665.1 Bdellovibrionaceae bacterium UBA5009 | reverse complement strand
TCTGTCATCCCTAAAAATGCTTCGGAGGTTGATAAAGTAAAATACAAGCTTTGCGGAAAAATCTTGGAATACAAGTTGTCTCATAAAATGAGCCAGAAAGAGCTTTCTGAAAGACTGGGGCTTGATGAGCCCGAGACGAGTCGGGTTCTGAATTATAAAATCGAACGTTATTCCATTGAAAGGCTGTTGGCTTACGCCAAGGCTCTTTATCCGAAGCTCACGCTTGAGGTTTTGGCGGCTTAAATGGAAATGCTCGCGGTTGAGCGAGCATTTCTTAACAGGCTTTGTTATTTTGACCAGTGCTAGTCGAGCGCCCTTGTTGCTTCTTTAAGAGCGATCTTAAATTTAGAGCTGTGTTTAAACTGTTCGTAAAGTTTAGATCCAAGCACCTTGCCAGACTCAATATCCGATGGATGGTGCATTCCCGACAAAACTCGGCTTTGCGCAATTTCTTGAGCTCTTTCTTTAAACCGATCCGCGCGTTCTGGGAAAATGTCACTCAAAATCAGCTCATAAAGCTTAGCTAATGTTGCGTGACCGCTAGGATAAGCACCTGTGACTTCTTTCGGGACGCACGGGTTTATTTCAGCGATATAAAGAAAGGGACGTTTGCGAGGGAAATCTATTTTCATTTTTTGAATGAAAAAGTCTCCGTCATTTCGGATCTGCTCGAATAGTGCAGTCAGCTTTGATACTTCTTTCTCGGTTAGTATGCCCGCCGGAGTTCCGTAAAAGCTATTAAGACTAACCTGTACGACTGATTCAGCAATTTTGCATTGGCTTGATGTACGCGAGGATTGAGCTTTTAGCAGTGCTTCTTCATCCAGGCGTTGAAATTTTGACCCTAAGCGCGGCGGCTCGGGAACTTCCGTTTTGAGTTTATGATAAATCGACTCACTAATGTAGATAGGTTTTTTAGGTACAGGATGAATGACCGTGTCTGCTCCAAATGCAGTCTGCAGTGCAAAAGAAGTCAGCACAAGAGCACATCGAGAAAAATTTTGAATGTTAAAAATATTTTTATTAAGGCACATAAGTGTCACAGATAGGTTTTCCTGAAAGTTTTCGCAAAGATTTTGAATATTTTATAGTACAATCTGAAATATACCCATCGCCCACACTAATCATAAGACTGAACTTAATCCAGTTTTTTGATTCAAATAACATCGCAACTTCTGCATATCTTTCGCAGTCCGAAGCCGTAACTACAGTACCTGGTATAACTGGGATCAAATGTGCTGTTTGTCGGCAAATTGATTTTTTAATGGAAGGAGTAACCTTAATGGGGCTTTCTGCCTGACCGCTTGAGCATATTAAGAATAGAGTGGCAGTAATTAGCATTTTAGTTTTCATATTTATCCTTTGTATAATTCTTATTTAACTTGAGATGCTTTATACATTTAAAATAAGTAGAAATATATTGAATAATAATGAATTATATGATCAATATTCTGATCATGAAATACGAGCTTATCAAAGTTTTAATTCAAGTAGCCGACAGTCAAAACTTCCGGTCTGCTGCTGACGCCTTAGGCTTATCTCAAGCATCCGTAACGAATAAGCTAGCAGCTCTTGAAGCGAATTACTCGGCACCTGTCTTTGTACTTGAGGGGAAAAAGAAAATACTCACGCCGTTTGGTAAAGCGCTGGTGGAAGCTGCCCGTAAAAGCTTCGCGGATTTAGACCTCTCTTTGCGAGATGTAGAACGTCGTTTTGTCGAGAAACAAACAACACCTCTAAGAGTTGGCTGTCGTCCGGAAGTTTTCATACATATCGCAAAGGCTCTTCCGGATGACGTATGTTATCGATTTGTGCCGTTGAGCGGTCCCGAAGTGGCTCCAGCAATCTTAGCTGGTGAAATCGACCTGGGTTTTTCTGCTATAGTTCCTGATTCGTTAAATCTTTTGGCCAAGAAAGCTTTCAAAAGTAGTGTCAAGCTTGTAGTTCACAAGCGGTTAGTCTCTGCAAAGGTCAAACTTCCGCTATGGAAAGACGACGATTTTTTGAAAAAAAACCCGGCGCTTTCTTACGGTGATGATGGGCATTTACTTGTCGATCTTTGTCGAGCGCGAGGATTCTCGCTTTCGCAACTTGATATTCGTTTTATCGCAGACTCGTGGACTATTTTGAAAGATCTTGTTCTAAATCAAAAAGGTTATGCAATCGTTCCGAACCATGTAGATTTAGATGGCGATGTGATCGCCGAGTCACTTCCGGCAAACGTGTGTCAGCATGTCGATTTTCATTTAATTATTAGATCGGCCTATAAAGATATTCCGCTGTTCAAGCAGCTGCTTAAGGTTTCTTGGGTTTAGTCAGTGATCTAAAAACAAATATTTACTGAACAATTCATCACGGCCCTAAGCTACGAGCCTCTGACTTCCTATTTCGGAAACACGCCCTCTTGGACACTTGCTGCCCGGCAATAACCTCGCTGCCGAACATTCAAATATCTTTGCGTCTCATATTTCGGCGATACAACTGTTCCAGTATTTATAGTTTGAACTTGTACAACCCCCGATACAAAAGTCATGGAAAGAATTGATTTAAGATCTTTACTGAGAGGAAATTCAACCTGAATTTCAATATCCTCACCTGACTCATTATTTTTATAGAGTGCAAAAATGCGGGGTCGTTTTTTGTCTTTGATTAACTGGAAAGTTGTATGTTTTTGATCTGACAACAAATGATTTTGAAATGCTTCATAGCCGCTATCATAACCCAACTCTAAACTACTGCCAGAGCTATCGAAACAATAAAAAAGACCTGCAGCCCAAAACGCAAATTTTGTTGATTCACGTAAAGAATCGCTAGCGTTGCTCGACACTCGAGGTAAAACAGCTAAACGCTTAACCACGGTATCAACTAAGAAAGAGGAAATCTGGTTTGAAACTTGATAATTTGAATCGTCTCCATTAGGGTTTTCAATTCCCGAAAGACCAGCGAGCTCATGATGAATTAAGGTGTATTGTTCAGTTTCTGGAAGAGATTGGAATTTCGTGAAATCGCAAGTAACTCGCGACTTCAGATCTTTTTTGTCAAAACGACATACTTTGGCAGTTCCGTTAACTTCAACGGGATAACCTTGATCGCCCTGTGCAACACACTGAAATGTTGCCTGGGAGATCTGGTAGAGCATATTAGCAGAGTATGATTGAATTTGTAATCCACTGGGCAACAATAGACCGCTGGCGCCGCCTCTGTTGATCCAGCTTGCTATATCGCTGGTAATCACTTTGATTCTGTCTTCGCAAGGGTCGCCACCACCACGATCTTGCCCCTCAGATCCATACGCATTGACAATCCCTAAAAGCAACAATGCCCCTAATATAAGTTTAATTATTTTCATTTTTAACTCCTTTATCTTTAGTCAATGGAAAGAAAGAGACCTGAAGCTGGTAAACTTCATCAAATTTCTTTGAGTCTCTTTGTAAAAACTTATTTAAATCATGTCTAAACTTCTGAATAATCTCTTTAGCTTTCGGTAGATCTTTTTTATGAATCGCCATCGTCGTCGACGTATGATCCCGATCTTTTCTATCGACTTCCGACAGAGCTTGAAGAGATTTATCTAGAACGCATTTTTGATATTTCTTTTGAGCGACATTAGTAAAATCTGGATCTAAAATATTCGTACTATTTTGATGCTGAATTTTTAATTTTCCATTTTTGTCGCGCCTGAATAACTCAAGACGTTCTAAAGTTTCTAACGCCATTCTTGCCTGAAGTTCGGTAATACCAATCGCCGAGGAGATGACCTTTGGTTCAAGATTGATATTAGGTATTAAAGAGAGTTCAAGGATCGCATCGAAATACCAATCAGAAATGCAATTGAAGGCATCCTGTTGCAGGAGATAATAAGAATTTTTCGTCTTGGCATCTTCGTCTCTGTTAACTAGTAACTGAATTTCTTGAGGCCCAAGCTCTAAAGCTGGCGCTAATTTCTCGACAGTGCTTTTTGTAATTGGGCGTCTGCCAGATAAAATACCTGAAAGCGTAGCGTGATTAACACCAAGGCTCTGTGCGAAGGCCCGCAAAGAGTAGTTTTCATTGCGCCCCGTTCGGCGAATAAACTCTTGTTGTAGGTATTCTCGAAATCGTTCCATGGGCACAAAGTAGATCTAGCCGGGAACTTTCACCAGATATTTTGCACCAAAGTGGTGCAGGAGTTAGCTGCACCATGTATTTTTTGCAGAGATACTTTTTTAGCTCGAACTATTTATGGTGCGTCCCTTCTAGAAGTCGTTGGTCTAAATGTGGTTGAGCTTCAAAACCAAATCATATCAGACTTAAAAAAATCATTTCTAACATCTAATATAATCGATTTGAGAATAAAATTTGGTAGTGACGGACTTTGACTAATGAATGTGCTTTTATGAGCTGCGTGCCAGAACTCATAAATTAGAATTGAAAAAAACAAACCCTTGAAAGCACAAAATTTTAAAGTTCAAAAAGCACGACTTACAAACAAATCACAAATCGAAAAGTGCGTGGCCATAAAATCCGAGCTCTTTGTATTTCCTTAAAGATGGCCACAAGTGATTCTGGCTACTAACCACTTCAGTTAAAAATTGCCTGGCATTTGATTTTTATTTTTTTTTGCTGTTTTAGACGGTCGTTATAAGTTTTTAATGTTTCATAATTTCCCATTGAAGAGATAAAGGCGCGCATTTCTTTCTCTGTTCCCTGTCGTGATAGAGCCCAGTCTATGTTTTCCCTCCCAATTTCTTCAAGGATTTCAATTTTATCAAGATAGGCTCTTGCATCGTAGCGATCTTTTGGATCATTTAAAAAAAATAAAATTTCTTTGGCAGTACTCATTTGCAAAATTTGCTCTTTACGCTTTTCTGCTAAAAGAGCCTCATTTGGGATTTCTTCAATAACTTGAAATCGGTTCTTTCGTTTTAAGATTCGCTCTTTCAATGCAAAGACCTTTTCTCTTCCAATTGAGTCCTTTTGATAAGCTCCACCTTTTTTTTGATCTGTCCCACGTATGCGCGCTTTTAAGGTTGAGATGACTATTTCGCGAACTGCTTCGGCAGAAGTTTCGGGATTGACATATAAAAATCGAAAAAGACCATTGGCCAAAGAAGATTGTTTTATTGCGCTATAGGGGTCAATAAGGTTTTTGTCGCGGGAATCATCAATATCAACGATGGCTAAAATTTCATTGGGATGAATAAAAAAAGGCACTAAGATTTCGGATTCGGAAAAACTTGATGGAATAGCCAAGGTGCGATCAGCTGAAACCTTAAAAATCACGAAGGGACCGGCTTCTAAAAATGGTATGTACGAACTGGAAATAAAAGGAGTGTGCCGAGCTCCGTTCACATGTGTTTTAGCTGTATTAAAAATGTCTTCTGTCTGAGCGAAATCAAAAATACCCTCTGGGCGAAAATTTTTCCTGTCACTGCTCATTAAGGCCCGAGCTGGTAAAAAGGGACGATTCCAGTTGAAATAAATTTCTGAACGCTTTGATCCATCTGAAAGATGAATGGATCGAAAAAGAAGTACAGAATCCTTTTCTTCAACAC
>DGYJ01000119.1:0-1162 GCA_002396665.1 Bdellovibrionaceae bacterium UBA5009 | reverse complement strand
ATTTGAATCCTTTTCTTCAACAGGCCTTGCGTGACGTCGTAAAGAGTTCACAGTTGTGTTTAGGAGATGAATATATTCCACGTCACGCCAACTTCGCCGAGGACCGTAATTTAACATATCCTGACTTAAAATGTCTGCAGCCTTTTCATCTTGCCCTTGGTTGATGAGTTCCAACCAATTAACCTCAGCCCTGCAAATAGAAGTCATACCTAAAAGTATAAAAAAGGCCCAAAACCCAAAGTATTTTTTTTTGTAATTAAACGAAAAAAAACTAATCAAAGGCACTCCTTACAAGCATTATTTATTCCACCATTTTCAATACTGTTTCGAGGCGTTCAGCAACTTTGATCGCAGTGGCAGCATTTCCATTTTTGTAAATTACGATTGTATGTTGGCCACTACCATTTAATGTGTTCATTGCATTTTCAACTTCAGCCTTAGCTCCACCACGTTTAAACTGAACAACTGGATTTATTTTTTTGAAATAAGTAAAAGCAGTTGTTGGAATTGCAATTGTTGATGAAACAGTTGTAAACAAGGCGGCTGCAGATACTTCAGCAGCATAAGCTAAAAATACAGCTGTTCCTGCTATAACAACTGCTCCAACTTCAACAACACCTAAGGCAACAGAACCAACTTGCTGCCAATGACCATTGAACGATTTAAGCTGTTTTTCAGTGTAGCCTTGCTCCAATCCAATTAATTCGCATTTATTTGCTACACAAAGGGACAGAATATATCTGTCTCCACTGTAACCTTGTACCTTCGTCATGATAATCCGACCTACTAAATTGTCGAATTTACTCCCTGAGCTTTGGGCAAAAAGATTTCCACTCATACATAAAACTAATCCAAATATGATTGCTTTCAATTTTCTCATTAATATCTCCACTACTTTTTGAAGTTTACAAAAGCACAAAATCGCCTCATAAGTCTTTGAGGCTCTTTGAAGCCAATTGATATCGTTCAAAAGTTTGTAGGATGAATTTCCGTTTATACAAACAAGAACGACGTTTCGAGGCTTTAGATAGCGAAAGCCATGCCCGGCTATAAAATGAATTAATGGGAGTTGGTCGAGAATAGTATGTCTAAGTATCTCACTTTAAGACGCTAAAAGTCACTGACCAGAAGCAAATGGATAATTAGCTGTCTTAGGACGGCT
>DGYJ01000074.1:22265-23083 GCA_002396665.1 Bdellovibrionaceae bacterium UBA5009 | reverse complement strand
TCGATCTGTGGCTAAAATAATAGCGAAACAAGCAAATTGGTTTGCTATCTGCCACGGAAGCTCTTGATCAAATAGTTATCATTCATTTGTAGAACTTGGAAGATATCAGCGCCGCCCAAATATACTCTTGAATAAATATACTCTTGAACAAGAAGTTATCATACAAGCTGATGATCAAGGGTTCTGCCTGATCAATACTTCCGCCAGATCAAGAGCCCCCTAATCAAAAGATCCCCTGATCCCACGATCAAGAGCTCCCCCTGATCTAGACTGCATCCACATTAATTGCTTGTGATAAATTAAACTTCACGCAAAACTAGCTTGTGATTTAAAAACGACTCAGACGACAACTCTGAAAATCTTCCCAGGGACTCAACATGAAAAAAATCATTATTATGCTCGGCTTCCTCAATGCACTAACACCATTTACAATCGACTTGTACCTTCCTGCCTTTGCAGATATCGCCAAGGATCTTCAAACATCTGTTCATCAGGTCTCTTTTTCTGTTGCTGCTTATTTTGTTGGGTTCGCCCTTGGACAAATTATTTATGGCCCACTCCTTGATCGCTTCGGTAGAAGAATCCCCATTTTGGCTGGTCTCGGAATTTATTTTCTAGCAAGCCTTGGTTGCTACTCTGCCCAAACGGTGGAAGCCCTGTGGGCATTTCGCTTTCTTGCCGCCATCGGAGGCGCCGCCTCATCTGTCGGCGCAACAACAATGGTCCGTGACTTCTTCGAACCAAAAGAAAGTGCGAAAGTGTTTTCCATGCTTATGCTTGTATTAAGCGTTTCCCCTTTGCTCGCACCAAGTGCCGGG
>DGYJ01000074.1:17509-22125 GCA_002396665.1 Bdellovibrionaceae bacterium UBA5009 | reverse complement strand
GGCCCTATTAACTGCAAATTTCGGGTGGAGAACTATTTTTGCTGTGTTGGCAGGTATTTCTATTCTTGATATTTTAATTATTCAATTCATGCTTCCGAATAAATACGTGCCTGACCGATCAGAAACCATTACATTTAAATCTATTTTTAAAAGTTATTTAGAAGTTTTAAAAGTCAGACAATTTCTAATCTACACAATTGCTGGCGCCCTTTCATTTTCTGGACTATTTGTCTATATCACGGCCTCTGCAACCATATATATAGATGGTTTTGGCTTATCCAAACAAATGTTTGGGCTTGTTTTTGCCTTACTTGCCGGAGGCATGATCGCAGGCGGACAGATCAATAATTTACTGATGAAGAAATATGAAAGCTCTGTGATTTTTAAATCTGTACTACTTTTTCAAGTCTGCATAGCCTTTGTCTTTTCGATCGGAGTAATGAATAATTTTTTTGGAATAGCTCTGACAACAATTTCACTTTTTTTGCTGCTGACAAGTTCTGGAATAGGCTTTCCAAATGCTGCAGCCTTGGCATTGGCTCCATTTTCTAAAAATGTTGGTAGCGCCTCTTCTATGATGGGATTTTTGCAAATGAGTCTAGGCGCAGCCTGTGCCGCCGCTGCAGCTTTATTCCATGTTCAAGGCGCGCTTCCAACTGCCGTTGTGATGTTTACTGCATGCACACTGGCCTCTGGAATTATCTTTCGTTATCAAAAAATCTTGCCTTCTGAAGACAATAACTGATCAGGCAAAAACTGATTTTAAAAGGAATGCTATAAACTTAGACATCCAATTGCGAGACTTCGCAAATACAAATCATAATTGGAAGACATTGTCCCGACAAAACCACTGGGACAACGCAAATGTTCGACGCGGCCAAAAACTTGAGATTGCTTCATTCGCGGAATGTCTAATGTCAAATCACTATTTAGAGACCTACAACTAAAACTTAAATCAAGAAGATACGGATTGTTTTTGCTGTTTTTATCAAAAAATAAATTTAAAGCACTTACAAAATACCCATCAGGGCAAGACACATCCGGCTGATACTCGCCACCTGTGCCACCTATCAAATTACTTTTTGTTATACTTTCTGTAGAAATATCAAAACAGATCAATCGAATCTGATCTATAAACCCACCATATTTTAAAGAAAATCCCTTCACCAAAGCTAATTCTGCACAAGAAATATTTCTTTGATCCTTCACCGAAAATCCACTAGCTGGCAAAACGAAATTTTGGCGATTGAAATCTATCTTAAAAAAGTTAGATGCTGGAAAACTATCGCCAATAAAATTATAAAATTGTTGCGAAGTTTTAAACTCGAACAATTCATTAAAAATATAGGCATTGATTTCCCTTGCGCGAGCGCCTGTTCTGAATTTGTTAGGATCGATAGATGCATAAATGATTTCATGAAAAACCAGTGCCGTTTTGTTTAAAATATCCATTCTATTCCAAAGATTTAAATCTAAGAATATCGAGTTACTTCGACGGATCGCAAGTTGGACCAATTTTTTGCTTTGTAGATCAACAACTTCATCTTCATCCTGGACGTTCAATAGACCCAATGGGGTTAGATTCCAATTGTACTCTGACATTTTTTGATAAAGTAGAATAGCAATACCATTACTCTTAGTTTCGATCTGTGAAAACTTGCAAGCAATACTTTGAATCGGAAACTTATGTTTATTCAAAATTTTTTCAATTTTAGCTACCCATGATTTAGAATCACATTGAGCTAAGATATTTGCGTCAGTTTCTTGATGCAAACCAGACTCAAGAAGATCCAGCAGATAAACTTTATTCTGAATGACAACCCCATCCCCGCCATTCCCGACCACAATAATTCCACCGCCTCCAGCCATAGATTGCTGGCAAAACACAAACATTATTAAAATACCCAGTGATCGAATCATCTGACATCCTTAGCGTTATATATTGGAAAAAACGACGTGTTTAAACAATAGACCTTTTTTTTAGGCTTACTATTGTTTTTAAATTTTTCAGCAACTTCTGATATATATCTTTTTTGAATTTCACCTATCGCGCTGATATCATTCTTTGAAATTGGTAAAAATATAGAATAGTGAGAGCGCATATTTATCGGATTAGATCTTAATGAGTCCATGGATTTTCCTAAAACATCGAGATGTAATTTTTGAATCTTGTGATTAGAAACTTGGGAATCTATAATCAGGCTTTTTTCAGTTTGCACAAACTCATTGTCTAATTTTTTTTTCAATAACCCGTGTTTAAGTAGGATATCCAAACTGTTTAGAGCCCGATCTTCATCTATCTGCAAACGTTCCGAAATCCATTTAGCATTACCTTCGAAGTCTGAAAGCTGACTCATCTCATAAACCGCAAGAACTACCCAATCAATAAGACTGTCCATTTTTTTAATATCGACAGATTACAGATCGATCACGAATTTCATTTTTTTTAATTTTAATAGCGCATACTCTCTCATTTTTTCTGATCTCGAACACTCGAGCTGTACGGATAATAAAAACATTTTTTTCTTCATCTGACTAAGTTCCAGCACATCAACTATGTGGTTAGCATTTTTATCCGAAAGCCCAAGCTTTCCATTCAAAACCTTACTTAGAGTCGAAAACGGCACCGAAAGCTCTTTCGCGAACTGACGAAGAGAGTAAGACTTGAACTCTTCCTTTCTTGCTAAAAACTCTGATTTTAAAATTTCCCGAAAGCTTGAGTATTGAATTTTGTGGGGCATCCTATGGAGTTAGCCAATGTCCTGACAGAAGTCAAATAGGCGCATTCCGTAGCTAAAACTGATTCATTTTGTTTCACTTTTCGAATGATTATATCTGCATGAAATAACTTAATATTTCAATTTAATACGTCTTTTTTTTATACTCTCAGTATTTTAGAACGATATAGACTCTATGAAACCACAGTCTGGATTTTCACTTGTAGAAGCACTGGTGTCCGTCGCAATTGTTGGAATAGTAGCCTTGGCATTTGCTGCTGTGACCACCCAAAATCTAAAGTCCGCAGCCTACATTGATTTTTTAGGAAAAAAAGAGCTTTTAAGACAAGCCCTGACAAATTCAATTTTAAATAAACCCATAAATTGCAAATGCCTCTTCAATCCAACTGGCGGCACTGTCTTCCCTGCAACTGGCGTCACATCACTGACTTATTCTGCAACAATTTCCAATCTAGGTGTCTATAATTTTACAACTCCAGGCGATCGCACTACAGCAACAGTTCCATCGCCCCTGATCTCGTCAACGGGTATTGATGGACTAAAGTTAAATTCGACAAATATTTCAAATATTATTTCAAATTCCGGTGATTACTCTGGAACGCTTGAAGTTGATGTCGAAGCCCTTAACGAAGTCCTTGGCCCCAAACAGCACAAAATAAAAATTCCCGTCAATATCGGCACAATCCCAAGCAGCGCGGGAAATGTCGAATTCATGGGCTGTGCTATCCAGCCCATGGCAAACCCAGGGCCTTTTGTTGTGCATGCAGCTGGCAAAGCCCACCCGACAGGAAGTGGAAATGCAGTTTGCACCTCGATCTCATTCCCTCCGGTAGCCAACAACAATGACATCTACCTTTCAGGCAATATGTTTTACCCTGGTGGCCCCGGTGGCTGGGGTGGGTGGACCATTAATTTCCAAAACATCAATGGCCCTGCAGGAACAGCAAATGCATGCATGGACTCAAGCGGGGGTTACTCTGGAGTTGTTGGCGCAGAATGGATCAACTGGGTACTTACAACACCAACTTCTACTGCATCTTCGGCCTCTGCCTATCAAATTGTAGGATCAGGAAAAGTAAATATGGGTGGATCTGGTAATCGCGTCTGTAAAGGTATTTCGTTCCAGGGAGTTGCAGACCCGACAAAACTCTATCTTACTGGGAATATGTTCTACCCCGGAGGCCCCGGCGGCTGGGGTGGATGGACAGTGACTTTTGATAGCATCAATGCCCTTGCAGGCAACGCCACCGTTTGTATTGACTCAAGCGGTGGTTATTCTGGAGTCACTGGTGCCGAGTGGGTCGCATGGCAGGCCACCTATGGCCCATAATCGCTCGCTCACACAAACAAATATATGGGCCTGTTTTTGCCAACTACTCTGACCCTCAAAAACAAAAAACCCGTCATCTTTTTAAAAATGACGGGTTTAAAAGTAACAAATTTTGAAACGATTCTAAAAACTATCTTCGACCTGATTTGATTTTCACTTGAAGTTTAGAAATCAAATGAACGGCCATTTTTTCTTGAACTTTGCACATTTTCAATTCGTCACGGCGATAGGATCTTTGTGACGGAGTTAATGTTCCAGTTTCAAGTTCCATTTCATAGTCCAATTTGCTGGAACGGATGCCTTCAAGCTCTTTTGTTTGTTGCTTGAAAAGCTTCGTTACTCCACTTAGTGGAGCCACTTCAATCCACTCTTCTTTACCACGATACCAGCTGACCATACGTAAAAAACGAGCTTTATTTTTGGCCAATGTAAATCGAGGAAATTTCTCCTCAGAAAGCTCAAGAATATTATCGATCTCGTCAAGATTCATATCATCTTCTTCATCTTGACCTAAAAGAACAGCGTGGGAATGGATAGAAGCCATCGCT
>DGYJ01000074.1:7786-17260 GCA_002396665.1 Bdellovibrionaceae bacterium UBA5009 | reverse complement strand
ATTCTAATTCGTCTTCGTTTTCTTCATCTAAATCCTCGTCATCCATATCATCCATTGCCGAGTCATTAAGATCTTCATTATGCATTCTAGTTCCGGGACCTACCATAGTATCCATATCATCCGTAGCATCAAATTCGTTAATCACTAGAGCTCCTCCCCCGATGAGATTTAAAACAGGTGATGTTGTATACCCCAAACAGGGCTTTGACACAAGACGCAACCTGTTTAAGGCTCCCATTTTGGTCACTTCGTCCAATCCTTAGGCATTTGCTCCACGACCCTGAAAGCTTTATAGGGCCCATAAAATTCTTTATAGCCACATATGCAATATTTTCACGCCTGGTCCGCGCTTTGCTTCTATCAGGATTCAGGAGAGTTTTATGAAAAATTTGATCTCTAAAATGATGCTTATTTCGACACTTGGTTTAGTCATGGGCCTTGTGGCTTGCCAACCCAATGGTGGAAACAAGGACGATAAAAATCAAGAAGTTCAATACGCAAGGCTCTCCTACGACAGATGCCTTCAAATCAACCACTACGAAGCTTGTAATTCAGTCAGAACGGGCTCTGTCTTAAGCTTAAAAGAGTATTTTGGACTCAACACCAACTACAACTTCAATGGCAACACAGCAGCCTATGGCACAAACATCTACAATCCAAATTTGAGTGGTGGTTATGGCTATAACCAAAACCTTGGTGGCAACTACGGGTACAATCCTAATCTTAACGGAAGCTACGGGTACAACACTTATCCAAACACCTATGGTGCAGTTAACAATGGATATGGTTACAACGGTGGCATCTACAATAATGCCTATGTTACTCAATATTCTTCACAACAAATTGAAGACTACTTTTCAAACTACATCCGCCGCGCTTCAAAAGAAGAAATTCTTGATATGGCTTCGCGATGGAACAGCGGGAATACCGCAAACTCACAATATGTAAATCCTGGCTACCGCACTTGCACTGCCCAAGGCTGCTACTAAGGGTTGCAATTAAGTTTTACAGTATTCAAAATATAAATCTCAAATAGAATCACCCACCCTGGGTGATTCTGCGTTTCTTTGTTCTTAAAGACTTTCAGATATAAAATAGATCCATGTATAAACACAGGGATCAATCATGAAATCAGGACAAAATTTTGGACCCTACAAAATTTTATATCCGATCTCGCAGGGCGGAATGGCCCAGGTCGACCTTGTCCAAAAAGGCTTTGGTCAGCACATGACAAAGCTTTTAGCCCTCAAAAGAATACTTCCGCAATTTTCAGAAAATAATGATTTCAAATTGTTGTTTGAATCCGAAGCCCGTGTGCTTCTTCAATTCAATCATCCAAACTTAACGCAATTCTATGACTTCGGGCTTGTGGATAATCAGCTCTATATTGCCATGGAGTTTATTGCCGGTAGAAATTTAAAACAGCTCGCACAGGAACTAAATAAAAAAAATCTGCAACTCCCGATAGATATCACTTTGTATATCGGAATTGAAATCGCCGAGGGCTTGTCCTACGCCCATAACATGAAAAATTGGCACGGTGAAAATTTAAATCTGATTCACAGGGACGTGAGTCCTCACAATATCATGATCGGATTTGATGGCTTGGTAAAGCTGATCGACTTTGGAATTTCAAAAAATGAATTCAGAAGTGATTTTACTGAAACCGGTTCCATTCGCGGTAAATTTGGATACATGAGCCCTGAACAGCTTGAAGGCGAAATGATTGGGCAGCAATCAGATTTGTATTCTCTTGGAATTGTTCTGTGGGAACTGATGACAAACAAAAAACTATTCACTTCCGAAACCAACTGGACTGGGAAAGTCCCCCAATGGAGTGACATCGGCTTTGATGGGGCCCCACTGATTGAAGAAAGCCTACGACTTGCCCTTCATAAAGACCCCCAATTGCGCTATAGCAATGCCGAGCAAATGAAAAACCAACTGCAAAGTTGTCTTAAATTGATCAATCCCCTGATGGGAAAATCGCAGTTCTACCAATGGATTCAAGAAAACTTATTTGAACTTGAAAAAGCTGACCGCAAAAAACAACTTGAATGTATAAGGAATATTGACGAGCAAGAGCAATGTCTAGCAATAGACGATCAAGGCTCACAATCCAAAGTTGCAAAGTCACAGATCCCGCAGTCCCAAAGCAATCCATCGCAAAATATAAATTTAGATTTAAAAAATGGAAAAACCATATCTAGCCCCCCTGACAAGATCAAATGGACACAAAAAATTAAAATTCAAATGCGCGATTCAAAACAAAGGTCAGTGGCATGATTAAGAAAACAATTATTAAAATTCAAAAAAACTATAAAAAGAAAAACCAAATGCAAAAGTGGCAAAAACATGATTTTTTTGACGACCCCCATCTGCATGTCAAGGTTGCAGACAATAGCCAAGATTACGAAAAAGCACTCAATTTAATGAAGACAAAAACAGGACAGTACTGTGATCTTTTTGACCTACTTCCACAAAGCAAAATCATTGTCTTAAAATACAAAGACCTTGTCATTGGCAGTGTTCGTGTCACTTTTGATACAGAGATCGGCTTGCCTTCAGAATTTAATTTCACAACTGAACTTGATACTTTAAGAAAAAATAAACATCGGCTGATTGAAATTTCAAAGCTAAGCATCGATCTTGGTTTTAAACATCAGTCCGAAATTATCTCTCACTTTATCATGAAATATATTTTCCAATACTTCGGGGCCTTAAAGACGGATTGTAGTTTTCTTTTTTCGACCCACCCGGCCCTGACTGATTTTTTTTGTACCTATTGGAACTTTTCAGTCCTGGGACCAGAGATTCGCACAACAAGCAATCCATTCTCTAAACGACAATTGCTTTTTCTTGGTCACTTTCCAAAGGCACTTAAGACTGATCCAGATTGTGTCATCAAAAAATTTATCGAAAATCAAGACTATAGATTTTCAGTTCCCTATTCTAAGAACATATTATTTACACCAACGCTCGAGGCCGAAGACGTTGACCGCCTTGCCTTTGAAAGAACAAACCTTTTTGATTCCTTAAATACAAAACAAAAGAAATTCTTTATTGAAATGTATCTTCAATTTTACGGCCAACAACGACTCGAAAAGTTTTTACATCAAGAAAAAGAACTTCAACTGAAAGAGTTTCGTATCCCGACGATGACCCAAGTTCAAATCCGATTGGATCAAATGAACCTCACGGGCTGTATACTGGATATTTCAACCCAGGGGTGCTTTATCGAAATGGACAAAGAGCTGGAAATTTCACCAAGCCAAATGACTTTACAATTTCGTTGGGGCGATCACTCCTACGAAATTCAAGGACAAGTCCTATGGCAGAACAAATCCCAAATGTCCCGTTACCCAAAAGGCTACGGGATCCGCTTTGAAAAAGCTGAAGAATTATTTATTTCTAATTTAAAACCCGCCCTCGCTGCGTAATTTCGTCGATGCTTTGATGTCCTGAAAGCTGAACATGCTCTTCAATAGCTTCAAGGTGAAAGCCTTTAGGATTCGAGCGAAAAACTCTTTGATCTTCTACAAGTGAGTCCGGCATCACTCTTGATGCAGTGGCATTATGTAATGCAGTGACATCCTGTGATTCAATGACTGTCTTTGAGTCCGGTATATATATGACCTGGGCATCTCCAAAACTGGATGGCGACCTTGTTTGATTCGGCGGACTCTTCAAATTTTTTTTTGTACTCCAATTTATTAATTTGAAGATCATTGGTTTTTCAATAATCTTAGAAAAATTTTGAAAAACCTGTGTATAGCAAAATGCGACCAAGATTAAATTGATCATTTTTTTATTAAGGTTCATCGGTCCCCATAGAAAATAAGAAGTTTATTCTGGAAAATTGATTTCAGATAGGCATTGCAACTCAAACGCCAGACGAAATGCATCGAAATACTTATAACGAATTTTAACTGTCAAAAAACTACTCAGTCAGCATACTATTCTTTGACAAGTTCATTTTATGACAGGGCTAGGATCTTATTCATGTCAAATTCTCAAAATGAGAATTTGATGTACGACCTGGATTTGGTTTAGGACTCGGTCTCTTGAAATAGAATCGGAATAATTTTAAAAGTAAGCTGGGTTAACACAGGCCCAAGAATAAGCCCCGGCATGCCATAGACAAGGACTGCGCCGATAACAGCAAGTAAGGACATCACTGGGTGCAAATCATCATCTGCCCCATTCACAATGATAGGTTTAATGATATTATCAATACTTCCGGCAACAACGGCCGTTACCAAAAGTACAATTGCTGGCACATAATCAGACGTCATAAAGCTGAGCATAGAAAGCACCAAGGCCACGGGCGCTGCCCCGACCACTGGAATTAAAGACACAAAAAAAGTGATAACAAACACAATAATAAATTCTGTGTAACCACAAAAATAAGCCGCAACAGAGACAATAAATGCCTGCAAAGCTCCTATAATCAAAGTTGATACAGTGCTGATGTAGCTGCTTCGCTGAAGCACTTGAATGAATTGATTCACTTCCCGAGCAGGCAACATGTCCAATTTCAAAATAGATTTTTTAATTTCCCTGGATTCTGTAAGAAAAAAGTACAGTGCCGCAGTAAATACAAATAAGTTCATAAAAAAATCAGGTAAGTTTGATGCAAAAGCAGTGGCCCCGTTCAATACAAATGTCCCAGCATTTGAAATAATGGCCCCGGTATCTGGCAAAGAGCCAGAACTAAGACCTAAACGATCCCCCCAACGAACTGCAAACTCTGTGGTGGAACTTGCAAAATGATTAAGGGATGCAAAGAATGCTGTGTTTTGAAATCCCTGTTTCGAAAATTCAATGACTTTCGAAACAACTCTGTAGCCGACAAAAACTATGGGCCCTGATATCATTACAAACAATGCAAAAATAATTGCTGCGGTGGAAATATCCCGCTTCACTTTTCTGTGTGTGTATTTGCTGACGATAGGCTCTAAGGCAAAGGCAAATAAAGCAGCTAACAATAAGGATGTTTTAAAGGGATAAAACATAACCCCAAAGCAAAGTAAAATAACAGCAATCAATGCTATCTCAGTGAATCTGTGCAGACTCATTTTTTTCATTCTATTGAACCCTTACAGAGTTGACTATTTTACTTTCAGTTTTTCAACTTCAGCTAAATATTTTTTAGTAGCTTCAGGAAGTTCTCGCCATAATTTCACCGCGAAAAATAATCCAAGAAGTGTAAATGGAATCAAAAAAGATGGCCAATAAGCCCATGTCTCTTTTGTGATGATCGCTCCAAGAACAAACTCTTGAAAAGATGAACCTAATTTTGAAAATCCATCGGCCACACCCGTTGCCGTTGCAGCACCCTTACGACCACCAAAATCAGCAGTTGCAGTACCTGACATGATCGAATGAACAGCAATTACTGCACACATCATCACTAAGGCGCCAATTCCGACGACCATCGAGTTTGTCGAAATTCCAATAAGCATACTTAAAGTCGCGATAAACATAAATGTTTGAGCAATCCCAGCCACCGGAGCGCGCCGTGAGTGAAAAAATTTATCCGACGCCCATCCCGCCAAGAAAGATCCTAGAATTCCCGTCACCGCAGCCCAGAGTCCCCAATTCGCTAAAATATTTTCAACACCCATTCCAGTGTCTTTCGCGAAGAGGCGATACCATTTCATAATTCCGTCACGAAGCACTCCAGAAGTAAACTCGATGACACCAATCATTAACAAAACACGGTTACTAAAGACCGATTTGATTGTTTTAAACCAAGAATCGAAGTCTGCAGTTTGACCATGGGAAGCATCGTGGGTTTCAAGTTTGCCAAAGCCGGCCTCATCCGGTGAATCTTTAATAAGAACCAGGTCAATGAGTGCCCATAAAATAAGCAAGCCTGCCGGAATGAAAAAGATCAGCCAAAATGCTGAAACTTCACTGCCAGATAAAAAGAAAGCTGATTGTATGAACTCTCTGAATGCAGATGGCTCTCCAGCATACTTAACATTGACGGCTCTCGAAATAGCTTCTGTCCAGTCAAATGCGAAATACACTCCTAAAGATATTAATGTCCCAAAAATAGCACCAAATGTTCCGCGTTCACGCACATGGAACCAAAATGATTTCACCTTGATTGTCGAAATTGCACCGAAACTTTGGAAGAACATATTTAATGAGTAGAATAATGTTAACATAACAACGAGATTCACAGCACTTGATCCCTTCAAGTGCAAATACAAGGTCCAACCCATTAGGATATTGAAAATGGCCGCCCCGAGACTGGCCATAATCATGCCCTTTTTGCCGCCAATTTTATCAATCAAAGGACCCGATATAAAAAGAGATGCTGCATAAACAAAAAAACCCCAACCAGAAATCTGACTTTTTTCTGCCTTAGTAATCACTTCAGCGGTGGCCAAGGTGTCCAAATTATAGCGGGCCATATACATAAAGGCATAGGTCATACCCAATGGGAACCAGCTTAAAAAGCGCTTCCACATGAACTGCGGAGTATGTTTTAAAGGATTACGCTTGAAGTACAAAGTGATGATGTATGTCAAAAGCATGGCTACGATCAGAAGCTGCATATTTGTCCCTCCTGGTGGGCATGAAATGACTACCCGCAGCCCTCGATGGAGTCAATAGTTCAAATCTATAATATGACAGAAATTATGTCAGGATTTGGTAAAGGCTTTGAACGAATGTTCAAAGCCTTTTATATGCGGCGAAATCGAGAATTGAACTCTGCGCCAAGTTCATTATTCAATTACTGTGGATAACTGCAGTTCATTTGCTCCATTGGCTGCAGTAAAGAAATATCCGTTTGTGAGCCTGCAGCCGTTAATGCCTGAGAATAATCCACTGTACTCATTTGCGGAGTTTTTGAAATAACAAAAAGAGATTTTCTTGTTGGTTCAGAAACCACGGCCCAATTATACTCGGGGTCCAATGCAATAATCCAATAATTCCCCAATTTGCCTAAACCAAAATCCACTGTAAAACGAGAATTGAACGGACTGTGAACATTCGTTGCTATGCCTTTGATTTCACTCAGAGGTCCAGAAACTGTCGAAAGCGTACACGAATTGTAAACGCTGACTGTTCCATCGGCCAATGCTTCAAGCTTTTGTCGCGAACATAAACAGGATTTTTCATACTCTGTCGGATTGCCAGAGATCTGATACCAGGTCCCCATGTACCGACTTATATCAACAGAGGGTACGGTCTTTAAATCTGTATCTTGCCCTAGTGCCAGGAATGAAAAACAATTGAAAACAAAAAACAATGCCGATGCCAATTTCATAGAAAACTCCTTTGTAATTATAGACCTGAGGAGCCCTCTCTGCAAATTACTGTCCAGTTCGAAATTCGTTGTTATGAATAAAATGACGGCTTGCAGCCAGGCCCTTGGGCTATCCACGAATCATGCAAAATTTAAACTTCTATGTTAGAGTTTCAAACAAATGATTCAACACCACGAACTTTATTTTATCATTTTAGCATTCCTGTCAGAAGTTCTGGGCACTTTAAGTGGTGTGAGCTCTTCTGCTCTATTCGTTCCACTGGCTAAATTATTAGAATCAGCACCTGTTGCCCTGGCCCTGACAGCCTCTTTGCATGTTCTTGGTAATTCCGTACGAACTGTCATTTACTGGAAAAGTATTGATTGGAAGCTTAGTCTTCGCTTTGGATTGCCAGCAATTATTATGACCGGACTTGGGGCCCAGTTTTCTGACTCGTTTAGTGATCAAGTTTACTCTGTATCCCTTGGTATTTTTTTAATTTTGTTTTCGATCTTTTTTTTATTTTTTAAAAATAAAAATATCTTCCAAGGAAAGTGGCTTCCCTTTGTTGGCGGGGCTCTGTCAGGCCTACTGACCGGCTTGCTGGGATCTGGCGGCGCCGTTCGATCCTTGGCCCTTGTGGTTTTTAATTTAAACCCCATGGCCTTTATTGCAACTTCAACTTTAATTGATTTTGGTGGCGACATTCTGCGCTTGGGAATTTATCTTCAAAAAGGATATCTGAACCCTGAACATTATTTCTATATTCCGCTTTTAATGCTCGTGGCCTTTACAGCCAATTGGTTAGCCAAATCATTACTGCGATTTGTTCCCAAAGAGCATTTTCAAAAAATTGTTTTGTTCTTTGTCTTATTGATGGGTGTAATTTCGTTGGTATCGGCTGTGTATCGCTTTCAAATCTAAAGGAAATAAAAAATGAAAATTCAATTTTTAGGAGCCACAGGAACAGTCACAGGATCACGCTACTTACTCTCCGATGGACGATCACAAATTTTGATCGATGCAGGACTTTTTCAAGGATTTAAAAATTTACGACTTAAAAATTGGGATAAATTCCCCGTGCGCCCTGAAAATCTAGATGCCATTTTTTTAACCCATGCCCATCTTGACCACAGCGGCTACCTTCCACTTTTAACAAAGAATAACTTCAAAGGTGAAATCCATTGCACAGCTGCAACCTATGATCTGTGCAAAATACTTTTACCTGATTCTGGCTATCTGCAAGAAGAAGAAGCCAAGTTTGCCAATAAGCATGGCTTTTCAAAACATAAACCGGCCCTACCACTTTATACCTATGATGATGCCAAAGCTTGTCTTGATTCATTTCGACCAGTGGCATGGAAAACGTCCACCACCATTTCCAAAAATGGCAATTCAAAAATGAGCTTTCAGTTTTACCCTGCAGGACATTTGCTAGGAGCGGCTTCTTTGCTGGTCACAGGCGATGGAAAAAGCATTGCATTTTCTGGAGATATTGGACGCACCAATGATCCCATGATTCGAAATCCTGATTTTAATATTGGAGCCGATAACCTTGTCGTCGAGTCCACCTATGGAAACAAAAAGCATCCGGCCATCGATCCAGAAGATATTCTTAAAGAAACGATTCTAAAAACAATCGAACGAAAAGGCATTGTTCTTATTCCTTCTTTCGCGGTGGGAAGAGCTCAACTTGTTATGTATTACATATCACAGTTAAAAAGAAAAAAATTAATCCCACAGAACTTACCTATTTATTTGAATAGCCCCATGGCCACAGAGGCCAACAAAGCCTACGAACAAAATCCCAACGAATTAAAACTAAGCCCTTCGGAAGTTAAAGAAATTTGGCATAATGTTCATATCGTTAGCACCCCTGAGGAATCTATTGCTCTGAATGAAAAGAATGAACCCTGCGTAATCATTGCGGCCAGCGGAATGGCCACAGGCGGAAGAGTCTTGCACCATTTAAAATCCCTAGCACCCAATCCTAAAAATACAATTTTATTTGTTGGCTTCCAAGCCGGCGGAACCCGGGGCGACCAAATTGTCCATGGCATCGAAGAAGTTAAAATTCACGGAGAGATGTGGCCCATCAAAGCTGAAGTGATTAATATCGAAAGTCTTTCTGCCCACGCCGATGCCGATGAAATTTTAAACTGGATTTCAAATTTAAAAAAACGTCCAAAGCAAATTTTTGTCACCCATG
>DGYJ01000074.1:0-7641 GCA_002396665.1 Bdellovibrionaceae bacterium UBA5009 | reverse complement strand
TGGCGAACCTGTCGCTGCGGACACCTTAAGACATCGAATAGAGTCTGAATTAAAAATTTCAGCCCTTGTTCCAGATTTGAATCAAGAATTTGAGTTAAAATAAAGACTCTTGTCCAATTTTTCCCCATCATGGATCATTTCTGACCATCACAGCACAATTTAATTCTGTGAAATGAATTACAATTGATACTGGCAGGCTTCGTATTTGCAGTTCCTGAATGCACGAGTCAATCAAAGATCAAACTTTGAAGACAAACAACGCACAAAAGGAGTTCTAATGACGATCAATGAGACAACTATCAAAGGCCGTTGGCATGAGATTAAAGGCGATATTCAAAAAGCATGGGGAAAACTAACCGATGACGAACTTGAAAAAACAAAGGGCGATATGAAATCCATCAGTGGATTAATTCAACAGCGCTATGGGGATGCAAAAGAAGATTATTCAAAAAAACTTTCTGACATCTACGCAAAGTTTGAAGAAAAAAAAGATGCAGCAGTTGTTGGAATTAAAGAAAAATTAAAAAGTTAATAACAATTTTATAAAGGAATAAATATGGCAAATCCAAACAATGAAAATTTTGGCAACAAAATGAATGGTTTAAATCATGAAATCAAAAACAAGGTCCAAGCTCAGCCACAAGACCCGTCACTCCAAGAACTTGCGCATACAGCGGGGGAAAGAGTCGGAGTCATGGCGTCAGATTTTGCAAACTCGACTTCAGATTATGTTAAAACGAGTCGAGTCTATGTTCAAGAAAACCCAGTCAAAGGCGTCGCCATCGCCATCGCCGCAGGAGCCATTGCGGGAAGTTTACTAACCATGGCCATGCGTTCAAACAAATAGTTACCAGAGCGAACCCCTCGTCAGGGGTTCGCTCACACTCTCAAATAAATTTTTCAGTTGACCCACCTGCATTATGTTAAAGGACTCAAAGGAAGCATATGAACAAGCTCGAAAAATCTAAAAATCTTGAAATGCACAGCATTCGCAATATTGGGATTAATGAAAAAGATAGAAAAGAAATCGCGGCAGGACTGTCAAAACTCTTGGCCGATACCTATATCCTCTACTTAAAAACTCACAATTATCATTGGAATGTTACGGGCCCAATGTTTTTAACACTTCACCAACAATTCGAACTTCAATATCTAGAGTTGGCATTAGCAATAGACATGATTGCAGAAAGAATCCGCGCCTTAGGCTTTCCAACACCTGCGACTTATTTAGAGTTTGCAGAACTGGCATCGATTCAAGAGGAGCGAGGAGTTCCAAGTGCAGAACGTATGACATTAAGACTTTGTGAAGGCCACGAAGCCGTGATCCAAACGGCATTTAATATTTTGCCGATTGTTGATCAAGCCCATGACTTGCCAACATCAGATCTTCTGACACAAAGAATGCAGATCCACGAAAAAACCGCCTGGATGCTTCGCAGTCTTCAATGCTAAATAAATAAATTACTCTCAGGTCGTAGGCGCTTGTAAAGCGTCTTGCGATCAATTCCGATTTCTTTCGCCGTCTTATCGCGGGCCCCGCCCTTTTGCATCACTGCAAATTCGATATATTTATTAATCACATCATCTAAAGTGGGTAAATTCTCTGCATAATGAATTGAGAAAGTATTGCTTAAGTGACTTAAGTCAGGTTGATTTCCATTGGCATAAAGTCCTTTTGTCAACGGCACAAAATCATCGAAAGATATTTCACTTTGTGTCGACAAGACAACAGCCCTTTCGACTGCATTTTCAAGCTCTCGAACATTACCACGCCAGGGATTTTCTAATATAAATTTCAAGGTATCCTTTGAAAAAGTCTTCGCCACCGAAGCATTTTCTAAGGCAAACTTTTTCAAAAAAGACTCTGCCAAGGGGACCAAATCTTCTTGTCTTTCGCGTAAAGGTGGAATTGCAATTGGAATGACATTTAATCTAAAATACAGATCTTCACGAAATCGATTTTCGTTAACCTCGAGGGCTAAATCTTTATGGGTTGCCGAAATAATTCTGCAGTTCATGGTTCGATAATTATTTTCACCAACTCTTTTTATCTTTTTATCCTGTAGAACGCGTAAAAGCTTAGCTTGTAAGGACGAGCTAAGGTCACCGATTTCATCTAAAAATAAAGTTCCATCTTGAGCCTCTTCAAATAGACCAATGCGCTTATCCTGGGCCCCAGTAAATGAACCTTTCGCATGTCCAAACAATTCGGACTCGAGCAAGGCCTCTGGGATTGCGGAACAATTAATTGCCACAAATGGACCCTTTGATCTTTTACTTTCAGAATGAATATATTTTGCAAAGATCTCTTTGCCTGTTCCGCTCTCGCCAGTGATAAAAATATTTGCATTACTTGATGCCACTTTCTGGGCCAGCTCAAGTGCTTCTAAAAATCGAGGACTTTTACCAATAATTTTTCGATTCGAAGAAGGTCCTGATTTAGCAGAATCCCGAAGCTCATTTAAATTTCCATTTAAGCTTTTTAATTTCAAAGCCCTTTCAACAGAAATAAGCAATTGCGGAAATCGAATTGGCTTTTCAATAAAATCATAGGCCCCCTTGCCGATCATTTCGATGACAGCATCTGATGAGTCCTGGGGGGTCATTAATATAATTGGAATTTGCGGGCAGTTTTTGTGAAGCTCCAATGTAAAATCAACTGCTGACATATTTGAAAAATGATAATTAGTGAGTAAGACGTCCCATTGACAATTTAGACTTCGACTGGCTTTGAGGGCCTCAGAAGAATCTGAATAACATTCGACAGAATAGCCTTTTGTTTTAAAGTAGGCTGTAACAAGATCTTGAACATCAGAGTCATCATCGACCACAACAATTTGTGGCTTCTGGTCATTTGTTTTCACTTGAACATCTTTTCTATTCTGAAATTTGAATTGACTCACACTAACACGTGTTCATTTTTTACTCAAGATGACGTTCTAGTTTTACGCAAACAAATTTTCTTGTTCGCGAAATCGAACACCTTGCCCCTCGCTCGGTCTGAATCTTGCTGATGAAGTCAAACAAAGTAGAACTTACATGCTTTTAGAAATGAGGTCCCATGCTTTATACCACTCTTTCATTCTTCACACTGGCCCTGATCGCCTTTATCTTAGGCGCCAATGGAATCGCCGGGTTGTCGACAGAAATCGGCAAAATACTATTTATTATTTTTTTAATTATGACAGCAATTACTTTTATTCAGTCCTTGCGAAATCGTAGCACTAAAAAATTACTTTAATCGAATTACAAAAAGGAGCCCCTATGTTTTTTCCATCTAAAACAGTTTCTGCTTTGACCACGGACCATAAAAGACTTCGAACAGAAATGAAAATAATTCGAAATATTGAAAACACCATGCATGAAAGAAAAAATGCTTTCGAAAGACTTGTGCCAAACCTGTATTCGCATAGTCATCGTGAAGAAAATGTCATCTATAACTATCTTAAAACCCTTAGCGAAAAACTTCCCCAAGCTCTTGCCTTCAAAGGGATTGAAGAGCATTTGATCGTTGATCAACTATTAACTGAAATGAATGCAACAATGAATTCACCAGAACGCTGGTCTGCGCAAGCCGTCGTGCTTTGTGATTTGATTGAAAGCCATGTGAATGAAGAAGAAGCTTCCGTTTTCCATCTCTTGAAAAAACATCTGAATGCAACCACAGATGCAGAACTTTGTAGAAAATACGAGTCCAATGTTATTACTCGCAAACAAACAAATGATACAACTGAAGAAAGTTTTGACAAAAAAATAAGTCCTCCAGCTCCCTTCTTGAAGCCAATTGATCCGCATCCTTTAACACTTTAATACGAATAAATTTTGAAACGAAAACTATCAAAGAAAGAATACAGCAAAAATGAAAAAACAAAATCAATGTCTTAAGAATTTTATACTATCAGCCCTCATGATTCCAATCGGTCTGACATTTGCGAAAGCAGAAGAAGTCTCTGCCGTCGGAGTTTTTGTAGAGCCCATGGTCCTGTTTGAGTCCACAGAAACATCCATCAACTATCCGACGCCATTTTCAAACTCCACTGGGCGTGTTGATGGTTTTGGACTAGGCGCAAGATTTGGAATACATCTTGTGGAGTCCGTGTATCTTGCACTTGATGCAAGATACTCAATGCCCCAATTTAAAGACTCGAGTGTTCAGTACGATGCCAAGGCCATCTCAACGAACTGGGGGCCTGTTCTGGGCGTTCAAATGCCTGTGGCTGGACTACGCATATGGGGAAGCTCCATCCTTGGCGGAGGATTGAATCCTGAAAAAAGTGGCGGCCTTGATGTGGACTTCCAAAATGCCAGTGGCTAGAGTATTGGTACTGGTCTTCACATTTCGAATGTCAGTTTAAACATCGAGTATCAACAGTTAAAATACGGAAAAAGCATCCTGGAACAAATTGGTGGCTTTAATTCTGGTACAAGTTTTAACAGTGTCAGCCTTGAAACAAAAGCATGGATTTTAAGCGCTTCATTCCCTTTCGAATTTTAGTTGTAGATCTAATTCTAAAAACCTGGGCACATAAGAATGATATAATCACTTAGTGTTCAGGTCTAAAATAATCACTGATAATTTTTTTAATGATTTTTCGATTTGACGAAATAGCTGGAAAAATCCCCCAAAGATTAAATTGAATGTCTTTAAACTCGCCTAGCTGTATAAGCTCTCCGTTGTCCAGACTGTCTTTGATGGCCCTGTAAGGCATCACACCAAAACAAATCCCTTTTACAATAATCCTACGCATCAGCGCCATATCATCAACACGCCCAACAAGATCTGGAAAAATACTGTTACGTTTAAAATAGTAACTGATTTCAGACTGAGTTCTTCCATGATTTAAGTATGAAATATAGGGTAAGGCATTTAATGAGTTTGGAAAATGTTGAATGTAGCCTTCAAATCCAGAGCTTGCAACAGCCACTAAGCGATCACGGCCAAGATTGATCGAGTTGTATCTTTCGGTTTGTTCGCAGGACTCATCACTTAGAACAAAATCAAACTCGGAACAGTCTAAGCCCTTCATTAAGGCTTCTTTACTACCTTGGGAAATTGTTGCAGAGACAAGACTGTCTTTCCAGAGGTCGATTGAAAAATCATTGATAAATACAGAAGATAACGAATGTAAAGTTCCCACCCTAAAATTTTCTTTTTTTTGATTTCCCATTTTAGGAAGTTCAGCAACCAAATCATCCGCAAGACGAAATAAACTTTCTGCATGGGAAAGCAAGACAAGACCCTTTTGACTTAATGTTAATTTTTTATGTTCACGAATAAAAACATCAAATCCGATTTCTTCTTCGAGGGCTTTGATTTGCACACTGACCGTAGGCTGACTGAGGTGAAGTTTTTCACTTGCTGCTTTGATCGAACCTTCTTTTGCAGCCACATAGAAGTAGTAGAGTTTGTTAAAGTTAATTCGATCGATAAAAACTCCAATGATTAGATATAACCTAAGCGAATATCACTTTTAAATCAATTATATTTACTGCATTCATAGTGTTATGAAGAAGCACAAACTGAACGAAAGGTGTTCGAGATGACAAACGAAAAAAAAGACATGGCACATTTTAAAGGACAAAAATTACTCGCGGAAGATATGGATTTCAAAATTCACGGGTATGAATTGGACATCAACCAAGACAACTATGGAAATATTTCAATTCATGATTATTCAAATATTTCTGATCTTGTTTGCACTGAAGTTTTTCACAGCAGAAGAAAATCTACACCCTTAAAAAGAGGAGTATTCCATGAACAACACACCAACTAAATCAGAAGTTAATTTGGTTAGGCAGCGAATTTATTTTGCAGGTCAACGACAATTGCACCCAGATTTTGATGTTTCCCATTTCCTAAAAGAAGAGGTCAAATCTGCACATAACCAATTAAGAAAAATTCGTGCAGATCTCTGCGCACTTCAAAGGGCCTCTGCCGAGAACTCCAAAATAATTGAAAACAAAGCCCTGGAGTCCTGGGAAAATTTAGTTCGTAGCCTTACAAACACTGAAGGTTAACTTATGTTTTTTAAAAAAAATCAACTCAAGGAAAGAAAAAAAAGAAAAGTTGTTCTTGTCACCGGAGCAAGCTCTGGACTTGGATTAGCCATTGCGAAACAACTTATTTTGGATGATCTTTACTTTGTCGTCATGACCTCAAGATCGACATCTTCGGTTCGCTTTGACGACGAGTTTATTTTAAAAAACAAAAATATTTGGATACGCGAGCTAGACATCATTGATCATTCCCAGATCACGGAGGTCATTGACGAAATCAACAGCGCCCATGGAGGGGTGGACATTCTAATCAACAATGCAGGAATATCAGAGCGTTCGACGGTCGAAGATTCTGATGATTCTGGACGACAAAGACAATTGGACGTCAATTATCTTGCGCCGCTCGAGCTGATTGCACAGACCCTACCTACGATGCGCAAGAAAAAATATGGCAGGATAATTAATATATCTTCCGCCGGAGGATTTATGGCCATGCCAACGATGTCAGCCTACAGCGCATCGAAGTTTGCTTTAGAAGCTGCCTCTGAATCTCTTTGGTACGAAATGAAGCCCTGGGGCATTAATATCACTTTGATCATTCCTGGTTTTATTAACTCTTTAGGATATCTGAATACAACTGACAGCATTAATAGCAAATTAAGCTCACGAAATAGCAAAAGCGCCTACTACGAACACTACCGCGGCATGCGTGCGCTAGTGGCAAGAAGCATGGTTGGAACACGGGCAACCAACCAAGGAATCGCCTTCAAAATTTCAAAAGTTTTATGCTGCAAAAATCCACCGCTTCGTGTGTATATTACTTTTGAGGCGCAACTGTTTTACTGGATGCGGAAGTTAATGCCTCCGGGACTTTACCACTACATATTATATATATTTCTACCGAATATTAAAGCCTGGGGAAAAAATAAATATCAAACCAATAATTCAAAGCCATGAATTATTTCGAAATTTTTTTGTATAATTCGACATCGACTTATCTTGAAATAAGGAATTATAAATTTTAGATTTGACTTATACGGACAAAATGCAATTCTAAAATAAGTCCATCGCATTGCAGTGGGCCCCAGTTTTCACCGCTGAGGCAAGAAAGATCCAATGGCTGCTGAATTTGATTTTAAAAGCTCTATTTTTAGCCAAAAAAATGATGTTTTAGTTTTTTTTATCATACCCTTTACAGTGGCATTTCTTTTAGGACTTACATATTTTTTAAATCAAGAAAGTATTTACAATATTAGCCCGTGGACAATTTTTATCATTTTTGTTTTTTTTGATTATCTGCATGTCTACTTAGGGATTGGAATAGCAACAGGGCTAAAACAAAGCTGGTTAAAATTTAAAAAATTTATTCTTTTGTTTCCTATTCTGTGCTTTGCCATCTACAGCGCGCTTTACAATATTGACCCAAAATATTTTTTAACTTTGTACGCCTATGCATCTGCATTTCACTTTGCTCGGCAACAAATTGGCTGGATGCGTGTCTGCGGACGCAGGGGGAAGGTCTTTCTACGATACGAACACCTTTTAGACGATCTTGCGATCTATTTTTCTACATTTGGATTTCTTGTCTATAAAATCTCTTCACAAGAAAATGCTCAATGGTTTTCCCCCGGAGATTTAGGGTAT
>DGYJ01000045.1:22107-22350 GCA_002396665.1 Bdellovibrionaceae bacterium UBA5009 | reverse complement strand
CAGCAGATGAACTTCGACATCGCTTTCCATCAATCAGTGCTCGATGTTTAGAGTATGGAATTGATATCACCAAGCAACCAATTCCAGTTGTGCCAGCAGCCCACTATCTTTGCGGAGGAGTTGTCACCGATTCTGCTGGGCGAACGGATATCCCAGGGCTCTGGGCCCTTGGCGAAACATCTTGCAACGGACTTCACGGAGCCAACCGCTTAGCTTCAAATTCTTTGCTGGAATGTTTAGCCA
>DGYJ01000045.1:21686-21944 GCA_002396665.1 Bdellovibrionaceae bacterium UBA5009 | reverse complement strand
AAGTCCCACAATGCAAGCCAAATTTTATTGAATGAAAAAACAACTTTTCCAATTCAAAACTACAAACCCGCCGACTGGCGCTATTCAAGCTCTTCAGATTCAGACGAAATGATCGTGATTCATCATATGTGGGATGAAATCAGAACACTGATGTGGAACTATGTTGGAATTGTGCGGTCAACCAAAAGACTTCTTCGTGCCCAAAGTCGTTTAAAAAATATTTTAAATGAAGTGAAAGAGTATTATTCGAATTTTTCC
>DGYJ01000045.1:15711-21481 GCA_002396665.1 Bdellovibrionaceae bacterium UBA5009 | reverse complement strand
TCGAATTTTTCAATGCATCCAGACATTCTTGAACTTCGAAATATCGCCATCGTTGCTGATTTAACAGTCGAATGCGCACTTCGCAGAAAAGAATCCCGAGGAATTCACTACAGTCTAGATTATCCCCCTGGACCCATCCCCTCTGGTGACGAAAACCCAGCCCAAGACACAATTTTGTTGAGGGGCTTGCGCTAAATATCTATCATCTTATCTATGACAAAAAGATGGGAAAACACTTTCAAAAGTTTCGATGAGACCAAAATTTTCTACCAAGGCTGGATCCAAGATCAAGCCGCTGGAACTATCATCATCACCCATGGACAAGGCGAACATTCTGAATCCTACCATCGCTTAGTTGATTATTTTTCGAAATTGAATCCCAGCTGGAACTTTATTGCTTGGGATCTGCGTGGCCATGGCAGGTCCGAAGGAAAGCGTGGATATGTTTCTGACTTTTCTGACTACACAAGAGATTACGCACTTTTTTTAAATCATATTTTGCATAATCAAAAAATCACTCAGCCCGTGATTTTGCTTTCTCACTCGATGGGCGGATTGATTCAGTTGAAGTTTATGGCCACTGACTATTCGAAAGAAAAATATCCCCAAGTCGTAGCACAAGTGTGCAGCAGCCCACTATTAGGTGTCGCCGTCCCCGTTCCAGCCGTTAAAGATTTTGCTGCAGGAATTCTTGCATCTGTCATGCCTAAGCTGACTCTTTGGAATGAAATCACCTATGATATGCTGACCAGGGACCCCGAAGTCATTCGGGAATTTGAGGTCGATGCCCTAAGGCATGATCAAATCTCGTCACGAACATATTTGGGCTTTAAAGAAAATTTCGAAATTCTAGCCAATGAAGCCGGGCGAATTACTTTGCCAACACTTTTTCAAATTGCAGAAAAAGATCCTGTGGTTTCTTCCCCTGCGGCTAAAAGTTTTTTTGAAAAAATGAAATCTTCGCAAAAAAGAATCATGATCTATGGCGAAGGCGCAAAGCACGAAATTTACAACGATACTCACCGTGAAGAAGTTTATCGCGATCTTCAACAACAATTGATTCGTTGGACTCAGAAAGAAGGATAACAACAATGTTTAATTCAAAAAAATCTGAAATGCTGATCGTTGCCATCCTACTGACTTCGTCCGTGATGATGGCCGCTGGACTTTCAAGCTGCGCCCATGACACCACGGCCTCCGACCGAATGAAATTGATGGATGAAAGTGAAATCGAAAGCACCGTTGAATCTGAAAGCGATAAGGCTGAAATTTACAGTGGGCTTTACAACACATTGACCATGGCTGGTACTTTAGTGAATAGCAAAGTCAACGAGGCCCTTCTGAATCAGCAAGCCCGTATGTATCAGTGGGATGATGCTAAAATGACTTCAGAAAGAACCAAGTCTGAAGAAAAAATGAAATTGCAAACTGAAGTGTTTTTGAGTTTCTACACCCCTGAAAGAAAACATGATGATTTAAATAAAAATCAAACCCTGTGGAAAATATTTTTAGATGTGGATGGCAAACGTTACGAAGGCAAAGCAACAAAAATTAAACTACTAACCACCGAAGTGCACAGTCTGTATCCTTACCACAACCGATTTTCAACTCCGTACTCGATCAGCTTTCCTGTAAGTACAAAAAGTATCGAATCAAAACCTAGTGTGTTGACTGTGACAGGTCCCGTTGGAAGCGCACAGCTTAAATTCAAATAAATTCACAGGAATTCAAATTCGCTAGGGCAAACTCTTTCAATAAGACATCCTAGCGTTCGCGCGTAAACAAGCGTCTTATTCCCTTTTCAAACAAACCTGGTAAGTGCTGGGCCAATCTTAAATTCAAACCCGTAATCCCCGAAGGAACTAACTCTGGCAAATCATGCAAAATGGCCTCTTTGATCATATCGGCGTATTGCTTTGGTGAAACCGATGGCAGATCCAGCTTTAAGTGCTCACCATAAAGATCATCTATTTTATCAAACATCTCTGTCTTCACCCCTGGAGTGATTAATGTCAAAGTCGAGACCCCTGTGGATTTCAGCTCTTGGCGCAAACAATTTGTGAAAGCGTAGACTGCAGCCTTTGAAGCCGCATAGGTACTTGCGCAGGGAAAATGCATAATCGCAGAAACACTGGCGTGATTAATTATTTTTCCAGATTTTCGCGATAGCATCCTTGGCAAAAAGGCATGGGTCAAATGGACAAGGGCATTGATATTCACAAAAAACATTCTGTGAATATCTTCGATTTTTTGATTTTCAAATAAACCGCCTGTTAATTGTCCTGCATTGTTAAATAAAATATCTAATTTAAGATCTTGAGTCTCTTGAACAAATTTTTCTAATCCCTGCATGGTCGATAAATCTGCAATCCAGATTGTGACCGAAGCAGCCCCCTTACTCAGCAAAGATTTTTCAAGGCCTTCCACAGGGGATCTCATCACCAGATGAAGATGGGTTTTATAGCTTGCACAAACTTCAGCAAAAGCGTGACCAATTCCGCGATTAGCGCCGGTGATCAGTATTGTTTTCTTTTCAATTTCCATTATCAATTTCCGTTCTAAATCTAAAATATATGAATTTACTTTTAATACTTCAGTTAATTTTTAATACCCCAGGACAATAAAATTTCTTTCTCTTCACTCTCGCTATGGGCTTTTTTAAATTTAGCCCCAGGCCGCCCCTTAACGGCCTTCTCACAAGAAGCCCAGTCCCCGTGCCTGGTTAATACTCCATTCACATAGCTTAAATAGCAAAGCACTTTTTTCTTTTCAGATTTTGGCTTGAACTCTGGAAGATCTCTGCTTTCAGGAAGATTCATGATATCCACAGAGTAATCCCCAAGCTGACCTGAAAATAAATACGGGCGCTCACCTTTAGAGAAAGCCACAGCCACTTCATCACAACGTTCATTCCCTGGGACTCCAGAGTGCCCAGCGCAGTAATTCCATTTTATTTTTTTTCGATCATAGTTTTTAAAGAACTCGATAAACTCTTTCCAAAGATCTTGATTCAGGACTTCTTTACCTTCTGATGTTTTCCAGTTGTTCCGGCTCCAGCCCCACATCCACTGCTGAACCCCCTTCAACACGTAGACAGAGTCTGTGTAAACCACAACTTCGTTAGCACTGGATTCTGCATTTGAAATGCTAGGCTTTACAGCCTCTCTAGCGGGCTTGCCTTTGCTTGGAGGATGAGATGCGATAAAACGTAGGGCCTCTAGTACTCCCAGAATCTCCATACGATTATTTGTGGTTTGAACAGCTGGGCCGCCGAGCTCACGAACCTGCCCATTAGGAAATACAATAACAGAGGCCCATCCCCCCGGGCCCGGATTGCCAGAGCATGCTCCATCTGTAAAAATTATAGTTTTTTCCATAAACATTAGCCTAATCGAGACAGATGAGCTGAACAAGAATTTTAGTCACTTTAAGCAAAAAACAAAATATCAAGTCATTATCCATACTTCTATTGGAATTGTCATATTTTCATGGGCTATTTCTAAATCAAATTTGATCATCTATAGTGCAGAACTTATTTAATGTTTCAATTTTCACTAAGGCAATCCAGCCATTGCGAAATTGTGACTTTATTCAGCTCAATAGCAGGAGAATAGAAATGAAAAAATCGATCGCGTATTCATTAGCCGTGGCACTCTTTGTATCCCATGGGGGATCTACAGCATTTGCCACAGGACAAATGACACAACAACAATCTGTTCAAGTTGGGATTACAAATGTAAATAGTAATAAAAATACAAACTCAAATTCCGCAAAAGCAAATGCTTCAAGTTCTAGCAAAGCACAAGCACAGGCTGTGGCGAAAGCCAATGGCAATGGTGGTGGCGGAGTCAAAAAATCATCTGATGCTAGGCCCTCTGCATCTGCGAATGCAAATTCTAATGCCGCTGCGGGCAGCAAATCAAATTCATCTGCTGTGACAAAGACATCATCTTCTTCGTCTTCAAATAATCACAACAGCATCAATTTAAAACTTGGACAGCAACAAAGCTTATCGAATTCAGGAAATGCGAATTTATCAAATTCTGGGAACTCAAGCCTTTCAAATTCAGGCAATTCATCTTCGACCTCATCAATGGATAATTCAGGAAATAGCCAATCTACAGTCACTGACTCTGGAAATTCTTCTTCGAATTCATCAGTTTCAAACACTGGCAATTCACAAATTAGCATTGGTGGCGATACATTTGTAAACACCTACGAAGCTCCAAAAATTCCAGCGTCTAGCGCAGCACCTTCTTTTGCAACAATGTGTACACAAGGCATTGCTGGACAAACTCTTCGTATTGGTTTTTCACAAAGTTCAATCACTATGCAATGTAAAGATTTGCTAGATTCTTTTTCACAATTAGAATGGATGGAAAGAGTTTGGAATCATATCAATACAAATTATGCTAATCGATTAGAACGAGCAGACAGAATCCGCACATCACTTGAAGCTCAAAAAGCCCAGCTTGAAGAAGCCATTGCAGGCGTTGATCTTTCAAAAGGTGGGGCCGAGTTAGCTGCACTTCAAGCGAAACTGGATATCTGCAATAAAAAACTAGCTCGTTTGGACGAAGAAGAAGCTCGAATGTATGCCGCAGTTGACAATATGGCACAACAAGCTGAAGAGGCTTTTGGCCGCTCTGCTGTATCAATCAAAAATGCCCACGTGTCTGTGCGTACAAAATCAAGCCGCGTTTCTACTTTCTTGGCTGGTGCAGCACAAACTTTATTTGCGCCACTTGGATTCATTGCAATTCTTAAAAACATGTAAGACGTAAGGTGATCATGAAGTCTTTTTTGCACTTGATCGCATTAACAGTTCTTCTAACGAATCTGCCCGCCTGGGCAGATTCTGTTTTAATGAATAGCAAAAAACACGGGACAATCGAGTTCACCTCGGATGCCCATGAACTGTACAAAAAATACTTTAGCGTCAGGCAAGGACTTAGATATTTGCTTGATAAGCATAAGTGTGAAGCACAAAAGTCTGACTTGCAGTCCAATGCAGCCGTTTACTACTCTTATGCCTGTGTCGTTGAACTCAAAAAGAAATCCATTATCGTCTATTCAGCCAACGTGAAATCAAAAACTTCTGTTAATTATTATGTGGGCTTGTTAGACGACAATACTTTGAATTTAATCCGATCTAAAACAGATTTTCAGTTGTTGATGAAACAAAAACCAAAACCAGTTTTTATTTCACCGAAATCCATTGCCCCGCCACCTGAGCCCTTAAGATTTTGGTATAAACTCACATTGATTGACATCCAAGATCCAGAAAATCTTCAAATTGCAGAAGTGAAATTGTCAGAATTTGATCAAGCACTCAATGAAATCGAGATGACCACCTCGGCAAACTAAATTCAGGAAATATCGTCATGCGAATCTATATCTTTGTTTATGTTTTTATTGCAATGATAAGTCTGAATGCATTTAGCCAATCTGTGCAAAAAAAAGACTTCCATCATCAGTTGCTTTTTATCATTGATAAAGCAGACAAGGATCAGTCGCCCAGCGCACAAACATTAAGTGTCTATCTTGATCAAAAACTTTTGCATATTTACCGGGTCTCGACCGGAATTGAAATTCCAGTGATCACAACCAGTGGTCAGCCCAGTGATCGAGTCACACCCACTGGACGATTTAGAATTTATTATCGAAGCATCGACTATGTTTCCAACACATGGACCAATGCTAAAATGCCCTATGCCCAGTTTTTTTCAAATGGCGCGGCCATTCATGCCACAAGTCACTACACCTATAA
>DGYJ01000045.1:8152-15604 GCA_002396665.1 Bdellovibrionaceae bacterium UBA5009 | reverse complement strand
TGGCCACAAGTCACTACACCTATATTGGTCAAAGGGACTCTGGAGGCTGTGTTCGCCTTCATCCAAACAATGCAAAAGTACTTTGGGACCTTGTCGACAAGTACGGCGTCAAGAACACCTGGGTCATTGTCTTTGATGGAAGCAAAGACGATTGGCGACAATTTTTGGCCCTGTCTAAAATGTAATCAATTCTACCCGTCCAATTCTGATTCAGCCCCTACTGAGATGGCATCCGAAGTGCTAGTTCCTGCCTATAGGACTAGAGGAGGACTATTTGGGCCCGCAGGAATTGAATCAAAAATTTTTGATTAAGCTTACCGCATTAGGCTTCTTTGCCTGTGCTGTTTGGGCCTCTGATGCATGGTCAGCAACTTCTATTCGTGCATTTAGAAAAAGCGTTCCTTCACGTGCGAAATCAAGCCCAACAGTGGCTCGCAACTCCAATTCAACTTCGTTGAAAGCCGCAGCTCCTGCGCCAGCGGCAAAACCATTTACAGGCTCAATTAATATTTCGCCGGCGCGAACCCTTGTTGATCACAAAGATGGAACAACAAACGAAAGCCTTGATACGACTTTTGAAAACGCCTATCAAATCAATGAGACCTACAAAATCAAATCGAAAATCATTTACAGCCAAGATTTAAAAAATAGCACACGCAATGATTTTGCCGATGCAGATTTAACACTATCCCACAGCGCGATTCCATTGGGATCGACTATAACAATGTCACCCCTCGTATTAGGAACCCTACCACTTTCTAAAAACTCAAGAATAAATAATAAATTCTATGGCGCCTTGGGTGGCGCTTTAAAGTGGGGATTGGCTTCTGGAACATTACCAGAAGGCCTTAGCATCACCTTAACAACTTCACTTTCACGCCTTTTCTATGAAGCCGACACCGCAGTCAACGGCACTGTTCTGAATCAGTATTCAGCCTATCAAAAGCTTGTTACGAATTATTCTATTTCAAAATATTCATTTACGTTTGTATTTAATCATATCAACTCGATGACATTCCAAAATAACTTAAAAGAAGCCTTTGTGATGGCCGAAGAATTTGAATATTCAGCCAGTGACCGAATTTCATTATTGCTTGGACATGCCAATGCTGGCTCGGCCCTTAAAGCCAACGGACAAGATAGCAATATTCAATTTTTTAATGAAAACAGCTCTGTGGTCTATGCGGGCGTGACTTGGAAGTATTGATTTTTTTATAACCGAAAGGATGTTTTATGAAACCATTATTCTTTAAAAATGCCATCGCGCTAGGCCTTGCGGCGACCCTCTCATTCAGCTGCGCAAAAACACGCAACGCTGAATTGCCAGAAGAGCAAAAAAACGGAACTTTGGCCATTAATGAAGTTCAAGGTGCCACATTTAAAGCCAGCGTCAGCGGAAATGCTAGAGCAGCAAACTCTGCAGCCAACGAAGGCGATGATGTTTCTATCCAAGAAAAGCTTGTTGCTGATTTAAATTTAACAGACAAAGCTGTAATTGTTTTAAGCTCTATCCCCGAGCGATACCAATTTTTATTCAAAAATGTCGAAGTCTATAATTATGGACAAAGCGAAGTGAATATTTTGATTGGTTTAGATAAAAGTAATTTAACGGCCTACCAAGAAATCAGTTCTTCACAATTAAAATCAGGCCGTGTTGAAATGTCTATTGCTTTAACAAAAGAAGAAATCGATGCCCGATTTCAAATTGGCAAATCAGCTTCGCCAACATCAGAAGTGCAAAATGTTGAAAACTTAAAAATTGCAAAACAAAAATCATTGCTGACTTCTGAATCAGACATGGTCTATATCCCATTATTTAAAGTTGCCCTAAAAAGCTATGGGATTTTACAAAAAAAGAAAAATGACCTGAAGGAAGAGACTTCCGTCTTAGAACTTAAAGCCACTGACTGGGACAGAGCTTCCCACTTGCAAATTTCTGACTTTTCAAAGGACCGTCTTGATATAGTTATTAGTAATGATATCGTCGAGTCACGCAAAGCCATGGTTGAAGTCAGCTCTGTGAATGGAAAAACATTAAGTCTTGATGGTCTTAATGCGAAACTAAAACTTTCTGGCGAGCAATCATTGAAATTAAACAAAGATTCATTATTTTTTACCCAGCTTGGAAAAGAAAATATTCGCATCTTTGAATACACAATCATGACTGATGCCTTGAAAGCCCAACTTGGACAAAATGCGAATCTTACCGTTGCCGCTTGCCCAGCTTCCATCGAAAAAGATCTTAAAGATAAGAATGTGACTTGTGCATTGCTTGCTCGTGTCGATATCAAAGTGGTTGGTCAAAAAATTGATTTAGATTCTGAAAAAGGAATCGATAAAAATACAGTATCAATCAAAGAAGTGAAAGACTTAAGTTCATCAAGTTTGATCTTGATCAAAGATTCAAAAGTCATTTCTGAACAAACATTGGAAAGCACTTCTTCAGATTTAAAAGCAATCCTAGCTAAAATACAAAGCTAAGAAGGCTTCCAAATCTCGACAAATGTTTGCTGATCCAATGGATAAACTGCAGCCAGCTTCACTTGATGAACTGGCTGTATTTTTTTTATCTGCTGAAGGCAGCGGGCATACATCTTCATTTGCTCGAAGGCTTTTTCTTTGTAATTTTGGGAACCGGTTTTATAGTCAACAATCCAAACCGTTGAATCAATAATTCCCCATAGGTCAATCTGTCCACGGAAGATGGCTCCATCATTTTGCAATAATTCAAACCCCCACTCGACAAAACCTTCTTGAATAAGCTGAAGCAGTGGTGGATTTTCTAACTTTAAAACATAATCCAAAGATTTTTGATCTGAAAAGTTTTTACGAAACTCACTGAGCTGAGCCTCAGAAATGTATTTAAGGGATTCGAAGACTTTGTGGTAATCAGTTCCCTTTTGAACCTTTTTTAAAACCTTCAACCAATCCTGACTTTGACTGTCTTTTTTAAGAACTTGAATATCTTTATCTAAAATTTGACTAGCAGACAGACTTTGAATAGTGGCGGCTGGCATGTGATGATAGGATTTCACCCAAGAACTGTTTAAATTTAAATCCGTACCCACGCTACCTATTGGGTTTAAAATCTGATCATCCATTTTTGCGACGACTTCATAGGAATAATTAGGCATCAAGCGCTGACCTTCCGACAAATCCCAATGCAGCTGACTTTGCCATGAAGAACGCCCGGGTTTTTGATCCATCATTAATGTCACGGACTCTTTGGCCCTTGTCAGGGCGACATAGAGAACGCGAAGTGATTCTTTTTTCTCTAAGCTGACTTTTTTTTCAGTTTCTTTCACTGTGCTCATGGGGTGAATCCAGCTTTGGTCCTCGGGATTTCGAAAAGAAAGACTATAACGTCCATTTTCATCACAGCACCAAGGATTGTTCTTGGCTCTTTGCTGGTCTTGTCCAAGACCCAATAAAATCACATGGGAAAACTGTAATCCCTTTGATGCATGGACAGTCATCAAATGCACACGGGCTGGTTCTAAAAGTGGAACAACATCCTGATCGGCTTGATCCACATCCTCTTCTTCCACTAAGCTTTGGATCAACTTCAAAAGGGCAGTCTTTCCATCTTGTTCTGCAGAATTGATACGGTAAAATAGTTTCCAAAGATTAGACTCGCGCCGACCCGATGGATCTAAATAATAACATGAATCAATCAGGCCTGAATCCCTGTAGAAAAACCCCAAGGTTGTGCTCAATCCCACTTTATGGAACTGATCCAAATATCCTAAAAGCCTTTCCATAACCATGGCAGTGGACATTCCTTGCGATGCTGTTTGGGATTGACGCCAAAATGATTTGGATTTTGAATTTGCGACTGAAATCAAAAAATCATCTGGGACATGGAACCACGGGGTTCTTAGTAAAGAAAAATAATTCTTGTTGTCATGGGGATTCATTAAGAACCGGATAAAATGTATCGCATCTAAAACTTCGCGACGATTTTTAAATTCAGAGGACCCTACAATTTCGTAGGGAATTCTTTTTTCTTTTAATAGTTTCGAGATTTTTTCTAGTCCTGCATGATTACGGCTTAAAACACAAATATCTTCTGGCTTCACATTCAAATTCAGCAATTGGATAATTCTTTTCACCGCATCCGTAAAGCTTTGCTCTTCTTCAGAGAAAATAAAAGTTGCAGGCGAATGACCAGATTCAAATTCTTTTTTGGGCTCCATTTTTTCAAAGGGTTCGTCAAGGCCACTAAAGAAGTCATTAAAAAAGTAAAGCAGTTCTTTGCGCGAACGATAATTGCTAAATTGATCGCGAACTTCACCATCTTTATTTTTAATTTCGATCTTTTTTTGATTAAAGACAGCCGACTGGGCCCCGCGGAAAAGATAAATACTTTGTTGAGGGTCCCCAACAATAAATTGTGGACGGTCACCGATAAGATGCTTTAAAAGCTTCACTTGCAAGGGACTGGTGTCTTGGTATTCATCCACCATCCAAAAATCCCAGTCCTTAGAAAACTCGATCCCGGCCTGGGGATTCTTTTTTAAGATCGACCAGGACATTGTTTCTAAGTCTGTCATCAGCATTTGCGAACGTGCTGTTTTTTCTTCCCAATACTTTTCAGTAAATAATCTTCCCAAAGAATCTAAGATACGATTTGCATTTGATATCCGCGCCCAGAATTGGGGTTGAAAAAAATCATTGTCAGAATTTTTTTTAAACCAGTCCAAACTTTCAACAAATGAATCTAAAAGATCTTCTGAAAAAGGCGGCTGAGCTTTTTTAAAGGCTGGACGACGCCCCAGGGAATCTATAACCAATTGAATCTCTGCTATGGGGTAATTTTCCCAATTCAAAGTTTTAAGTCTTAGAAGAGTTGAAAAATACTCTTGCCAATTCGATAAAGTCGTTTGATCTAAAATATTTTGAATGCTTAGAAGTAAGGCTTCCGTGCGGGATTTGAGTTCCTCGACAGCCATCTGACGAAACTCGTTTTCAGTATAGAATGTTAAGTGATCATGAATGACGCTTTTTTCTGCAAACTGTTGCAAAAAATATAAAATATCTTTTTGTTGATAATTTTCAAAAAAGTCATCCCCTTGATCAAATTCGATAAGAAGTCTTTTTAAAATTTTCTTTCTTAATTTTAAATCTTCAAGTTCTGACATAAAAGAGAAATCAGGACTTAAGCCAATTTCGCTGGAATATTTTTTTAAAAAGAGGGCCAAAACACCGTGAATCGTCGAAACGTGCAACTTTGATGGTTTCGAAAGAAAAGAAAACAGTCCATGGTCCTTTTTACTGTGGGCCTCCAACAACAATCTTTCTTTTAATTCATGGGTGGCTTTACGGGTAAAGGTTGTCACTACAACTTTAGGTTCTCGACCACCATGGGACTTTTTAAAATTCTGGTAAAACGAAATAAGTTCGCTGACCAAAGTGGTCGTCTTCCCGGCCCCGGCCCCTGCGCGCAGTATTCGATCTTTTAATTCAAATGTGGGGCTCGACATAATTTCTTCCATTCACATTCGACACATTCTTTAAGATCGAAAGGTTGAGGCTGGAATTCACCAGCTTGAATTTTACCCATGACTTCAATCAGTTTCTTTTCAAATTCTTCAAATAAATTGGACTTACTTTCTTCAGTCATTTTTTGACTAGGACGCAAATCCGTCGGTAAAAATTTTTCCCTGGCTTGTTCCAGCTGAAATCCGTGGTCCCTGGAAAAATCTTTAAAATTATAATAAGAGGCATTCACCATTTCGCCATTGATTCCATCAACAAATCCCCTGTCCACAACCCAGGCATAAAAAATCAATTGAAGATTGTTTTTTTCAATCCATTTCGTAAATGAACTTGTGATTGGCAAACTGGATTTGTAATCGATCACACTGATCTGCTGGTGGGTGCTGATGTCAATACGGTCAATTTGACCATTCATCTCTACAACACCCGCAAGGTCCTGCGCTGTTGTTTTTTTAAAAATTTTCTGCGTGAAATCAAAGCCCACGGACCATTTGATTTCAGTTTTGTGATTCTCGGTTTCCGGGTATTGCTGATGCCAACGTTTTTCAAAATTGATAAATTTTTGAGCTAAATGAAAATACTTACGCTTTTGTAAAAGCCAAAGCTGGTCCTGGTAATAATCCAACTGACGACCGACCTTAATGGATTCAATCAGTTCATTGATCTTCTGATCTGACCAATCAGATTTTAAGTTCGTCAAAATTTTTTCAAACATTTCATGGACAAACTGCCCCCGGGTCATGGGGTCCACATCAATATCAATTTCAGGGGATGCCGATAGCCGATAAACCTTTTGTGATTTATAAATAAAAGGACACTTTAAATAGCTTTCAATACGGCTTGGCGAAATGGTTTGCACCGTGGTCACACTTGATGGTTCGCGCACAAGGCCACCGTCCATTTCAATTCGACTTTGCATGGATTGAATAAAGATCTCGGTCTGTTTTCTTTCTTTTTGCAAGACTTCATGCAGTGGCAATTTTTGCAGTCGATCCCAGCGTGATTCTTTATACGAAGCCGAAACAAGTTCCCCACCATTTGAATCCAGGCCGGGGTACTGATACCAAAGGCTGAGTGGAGTCAGCAAGGCCCCATCGAAATCTGTCAAACCAATGCTTAAAATCGTTTGCTTAGATTTTCTTTGCAGAAGCCATCGAACCTGAAAGTGTTTAAAGTTTTGCTCTGGGTCCTCTAAAGAAAAACCTAGATCCTGGGTGATTTTATTTCGCAGCTCTGACGACACAAAGGAAATGCTTGTAGTTCGAAAATCTTCTTCACAAACCCCAAGAAATATTCGATGGGTCACATGGGCAGAATGATCCGACATTAACGAACCAATTTCCACGCCATCATCTATGGAATCAGTAATTGTTTTTTCTTTTTGAGTGGCAATTTTTTCTGCCCAGTCCACCCAGTCCTTGTAAGTCAGTTCAAATTTTTCATCGACACTTTTAAGTATTTCTTTGTAGATCGTTTCAAGATCTGAAGTCTCTTGCTGATCTGACCAATGGGAATAGGCATGTAAAATAAATTGGTCCCGATTTAATATTTCGCCCTCTTTGTATTCAGATTTGACGAATTGACCTAGCTTCTTCCATCTTTGCAAATCCTGCTCGTCATACAAATTTTTAAAAAAGCTTAGGAATTCATCATAGGACAAGGCCGGATCAGTTTTTTGTTCAAAAGGATTATAAAATTGAACTTCATAATCCGAAGTTTCCAATGACTTCGACTGCACCTGCAAGCGCGACAACCAATTCATTACAGTCCATCTTGCTACTAAGGAATGAACCTGCTTTTTTTGCGCCGGAAGACCTTCGACATCCATAAAGGATTTTAAAATGGGCCAATACTTTTCAATCTGAGCAGAAAGGACGGCAATATTTTTTAGAGGAATCCCACTGTCAGCCCATTCACGAATTTGCGCTACAGCATTTCGAACCTCTGAAAGTC
>DGYJ01000045.1:5929-7945 GCA_002396665.1 Bdellovibrionaceae bacterium UBA5009 | reverse complement strand
CCTTGAAGACAACTTGATCGTGGAAATAGAATTTTCATTAGAGCTCTGTAGGCTTGTTTCGTCATTCTGACTTTTATTTCCCTGCACCATGTTTTCATAGGGCTTCAATAGAAAAGAAAACTGTGAAGTCCAAGAAGTCTTTGGATAGAACAAACGAATCGGAAGCCTTGATCCTAAGGTTTCAAATACGGCGGCCTCGGTGCTTGTGAGTTCTGCACCAAGATCGATCCAAAGGGGACGATCCCATTTTTTTTCAAAGGACAAGTCCCCATGGACTAAGGCAGGAACCCAGTCCAACAAAATTTTCTTTTGCTGCCTAAGGCTTGAAATCAATGACTGAACCAAGGGAAGCCATGGCGAAATAAGTTTCATCAAATTTTGATTTTCCTGCTGCCAGTCCTGCCAAAGCTCTAAAGAACTTTCAGACATATAGAGTGGGCCCAATTGAACAAGCATCTGATAAAAAGTTTTTGCCGAGGATCCAAGAAATGATGTGTGCCCTTCTTGCTTCAACCATCGACGAATATAAATTGCAGCAAGATCGGCGCTAAGGATTTGATGATCAGGGAACGAGCGATAGGCCAATATTTTCCAAAAGTCACTGATCCGAAGGACACTATGGTCTTCAAAATAAGATTGCTTTTTTAAAATCAGATTTTGAATTTCTTTTTTTGTGCGCAGATTTGAAATAATCAAAGTTTCTTTTTGAAAATCAATTTTTTCAAAATGTTCGGACCAATTCAGAGGTGACGATAAGGGATTTGCAACTAACATCTATCGACGCTGCTTCAGTTGTCTTCTTTTGCCATCCTTAGACTTAAAATTAAAATCTGCATCGATTGATAAACTAAAAGAAACCCCAAACATCACTCGATCCTCTGGTGTTTGCCCAGGGTATTCGCCGGCTTCAACAGTTGCAGTGGCAAGTTCAAATTCCATGAATCCAACATTAAAGCCAAGTCCATAGGTTGGGTAGCCTTGACTAAGGCCAGCACGTAAATCCAAGAAAGGTAAAGAAAGCTCTGTGCCAAAATGCAGCTTCTTTCCAATTTGAATTCCAGTGTCCATGATATGCCGATACTCCATCCCGGCAGAGGCATCCAAACCTGGCCAGTCCAATTTCAAGCCCGCCCCCACAGACAAATTATCTTTAATTCGCGTCGGGGCCGTCGTCCCTGCAGTTTTCACAAAGGCTGTCGAGCCCACATCCTGCCAAACTGCACTGATCGTAGGGCTTAACGGAGTTGGCAATTTCAACATATAGGCCACATCAAAACCAAATCCGCGGCCTTTATCGGAAAATTCATTGGCTAAAGAAAAACTCGTTCCTGAAGACATACTTCCAAGGCCAATTGTTTTAACTCCGCCCCAGCGATCAATTTGCTTAACCGTGGCGCCAATGGATTGAAATGAGCCAAACAGTGACATTCCCACACCCATAGCCAACCCAGTGTCAGAAAAGAATGTCGCATCAAACTCTGGATAAGCAGGGTTGCGAATAATTCCTGAAAGTTTTGTGTCATTAAAGATTGAGAATCCAAAATTCGGAGTCGACAAAGCAGTTTTCCCCGAACCACCAACCCAGATTTTTTTACCGATCAAGTCGTTGAAATCCGCAGCCGTGCTTGGTGCACTGATATCTTTGAAATTATTGTAAGCATCTTGTCCGTTGATTCCAAAGCCGGCATTCAAAACTTGCCAGCTGACTGCGCTGACAAATCCAAGGGCCGCAGGATTTGTCGTTACAGCATCGGTGTCTTCGACAAAAGGAATTTGCACCGCCCCCATCCCCCACGCGCGGATCGAGCGATTGTATTCAAAAATTTCACCGGCTTTGGATTCACTCATCCAAAGCCAGAAAAATCCTAAAATAAAATACAAAACTTTTAACTTCAAACCTTCTCCTACGGACAACAAGCCGGCGTGTAGTTTCCACAAGCAGTTTCAACGCCATAGTCAGTGCTTTTAATTAAATCGCGAAATGCTGCCACAACACCTGCAGTAATTGCCGCGCTT
>DGYJ01000045.1:1638-5747 GCA_002396665.1 Bdellovibrionaceae bacterium UBA5009 | reverse complement strand
ACGCGCTGTTTGGGTCCGTGATACTGCAATCAATCCCCAAGGCACCACAAACTGTATTGATGGTGGTCAAACTTGAAGTTGCACTGCCTGTTGAGCTTAATGCAGCAGAGTAGGTAATAAATAGCCCCATACCCGTTACGACTTGTTTGACATCGGCATCAGAAATTTTAGCCGTGTTGCAGGCATCAAAGGCCGCGTCTGTAACTCCATCTTTATCTGTATCAGCACTATTTCTTAAGTACACACCCATCTTGGCCATACCAAGCAAAGCCAAAAATATTTTTTGATCGCTATTTAATTGCGAGACTGTAAAGGTCTCCATCACTTGCTGGGCTGAATAACAGTCGGCTGGCACCACTGTGACAGAAGTAAATGAATTCATAAGAAATTTAAAAACTGCTCCTGACGAACTTGATATGGAGGCAATAAATGGAAGCAAGGTAAATCCACATCGTCCAGCATAGGCCCCAGCCAATAATTCCCTTGGACAACTTCGAACTCCATCAACTGTGGCGCAGTTTAAATAAGCCGTAGAATCATTTGTTTGCAGGGTCAGCATTTTCGTAATAGCCGTGTCGTAATCTAAATCATCCAGGGCATTTTTTGCGTCCTCGATCAAGGCGTTTGGGCTATCGGTTTGTGATGCGGCTTTGTAAAAGTTCCCCGAGCAAGATAAATTGGCAACGCAAAGACCACAACCCATCAATGTTAGAATAAAATTTTTGAAAATCTTTTTCACTTTTGCCCCAAATCCTTTTTAAGCAAAGGCCCCATGGGCCTTTTTTCTTTTTTTACTAAAATCGAAAACCTAACTTCAATGCATACCTACGGTCTTCTCGATTAGCAGTCGCCGTACCAATTTCTTCACCGTAACTTGCGGCTTGAATTTGAAATCTTTCAGAAGACAATTCAAATCCTGCAGTCCAGTACCTTTGATTATAACCGGCCCGCAAAAAGAACACATCGCCGAAATTCAGTTCAAATCCTGCGTGCACTAATTTTGATTTGTCTGTCTCAGAAGAAGCCGTCAATGCACCTTTGTATTCTAAAGACCACACTGACCGAAAGTTATTATTGTGAATGGGCGAAATAGACACACCCACATCAGCATCTTGCAATGTTGTGCTTGGTCTTGTCGTCGCAGCAGCTAAACGTGTTCCAGGAAGTAATGTGTAGGCCGTATTCCCAACATCGTGAACAACAACTGCCAGCGTTGGCAAATATGTCCACGGAGCCGTCATCACCAACCCAACATCTGCTCCAACTCCAGTTCCCTCTTTGGCTTTGCCTGCGGCCCCTAAAGTTGGCAAATCAAGGGAACCCGATGGATCTAAAGCCGCTTCATCCACTTCGACCCTACTGATAGCTTTACCCACAAATCCCAATTTGATACGGCCTTCCCAGAAACGAAAGTTGTAACCCAAAAGCAAGGCAATATCATCGCGGTAAAATGTTTCCATCGAGGTCGAAGAATTTGCCAGCAAATCCAAATCATACTTTGCAAGCAATCCTATCCCGAAATTTTTTGCAACAAAGGAGGGAAAGATTTGTCCCCTAGCGTGGTAGTAATCACCCTGGGCCGCAACTGCCGTCGGAGCCACTCCGCTCAAAGAATAGGGATTGGAAAACGCTTGGGCCTTGTACATATTAATTGCTGTAGAACCTAGTTCAATTTCTGGATCGATGATGGTTCCAAAGAAATTTCTTAAACGTCCCAAGCCTGCCGGATTCGATGCCAATGCTGTTTCATCATTGACGACAGCAGCCACTGTCCCACCCATTCCCAAAGAGCGAATACCATTGTAGAACTCGCGCCTTTCTGTGGCCTGCGCCAATGGCATGATCGTCATCTGCAAAAAGAAAAAAAGAATCAACAGCAAGTCTGGTGCTGTTAAAAAATTGTTTGCCTGCTTTGACAAAATGAATTTCAAAGGAAAAGCGAATTTAAATTTTGGTTTGTACAAAGTCCATTTCATACCCTGTCTTTATCGGCAGAAAGTCTCTCAAGTTGAGACACTTTCCAAAAAACAGGACTCGACCAAGGTTGGAAATTTATTGCGCCATTTATTTCGCCAGTGGATTGAGCATTCTTTAGCATAGTCTATAGCACAATCCATTACGCATTCAGTTACCCCTCACAAACTCATCAACCTATAAGTTGTACAGTTTTTGAGGGGGACAAAATGGTCCTTCCTCTTTTAAAGAAGCTACTTTAAAATGGGAACTACGGACAAAGGCCCTGGTCTACCCCAGCGATGGCACAAATAAATTTTGTCGCCACTTTGCGAGTATTGCTTGCTCCGCCGGCGGCAGTGATAGCAGTGCTCATGGTCGAACACAATTGCTGATTCGAAGAGCTTGTCGCACAGCTGATGCTATATGTAGATACAACAATGGACCCAATGCTCGCTTGAAAAGCGGCAGCGTCTGTATCATTTGTTGTTGGCGAAAACATATTCGTAATTGCAGTGGCATTAGCTACAACATTTGTCGTAAAGAAACAAGTCGAACAAGTTGTCAGATTGTAAGTGTTCACACCGCCAACAACAGAAGGGGCAGAGGCGCAGCTTGCCGCCCCACTACACATCCCTGAATCTTTTGCATTCAAGTATTTATACATCGTCGTAGCAACTCCACCCATGGCAGCAATCAAAGTTGTCCCTTTGGCTCCACTATTGTAGCAATAGTTAAAAGTTTCAGTGGCATTTGTTGAATTGGCCGCAATTGTACTTTGAGAAGCAAACATAATGTAACCCATGAAATCCATGGTTGCTGTCGATCCACCGCTTTGCAGACCAGAAAAGGCGTTGGCATATTTTGTTGGACTCGCAAAACCTTCACGAATAAAAGAGCCATTGCAACGGGCTCCATAGGCCGCTTGAGTTTCGACACCATCTACTTTTTCAAGACATGTATTCACTTGCGCCGTCGTGGTTGCTGAATTCAAACAGAGCTGAGCATCACCCACTTTGTCATTGTCAGTTTGTTTAGAACAGGCCGCCAACAACACAAATAATACTGATAATAATAATTTTTTCATCGATGATCCTTCACTCTTTAATTACTAAAAATTAACATTTGCCTTCAACATATAGACGCGATTTTCTGAAGCTGTATTCAATGTTCCAACTTCTTCACCATAGGTCACAAGATCCAAATTGAAGACACTAAATAATGCTGACAAACCTGCAGATAAATACCCTTGGCTGTAACCTACTCGGTATTGTCCTTTCCACCAACTTGCCACTGTCCAATCAAATTCGAAGCCAAGGTGCAAACCACGCTTCAATGAAAAGGAAGGATGCATTATATCTTTAATATCCAAAACTCCGCGTCCACCAAAAAGCCAAGCCGATGGGTATTCCCAGCGACTTCCGACATCGATCACTCGATAATTTTTAATCGGCTTGCTTGTATCTGTTTTATTGTAAAGCTTAAATGTTCCTAGAGCTTCCCCGCCCACAAGATTTCTTACGACCAATCCAAAAGTTGGGCGTGCTAAACGCAAAACAGAAAGTAGTCCTTCATCAGGAATATGTGGCTGGTACAACATCCCAAGGTCAGCGTCTGCAAAATAGCCTTCTTTAAGATCTGAAGATTTTAAAAAATTTGAATCCGCAATCAACTCGAAGCCACTGATCGCTTTGCTGTAAAAACCGCGGTTGATGAATTTGCCTGTGACACCCCAAGAAACTTTTGCATTTTCGATACTTTTCACTGTTTCTGCATATCCAACTGCGACAGTCGTATCAACATAGGCTGTCGTATTGATAATCAGTGGATTGTTCGGTTGCAATTCAATGCTAATGTCCGCTGGAATAATCCCGACACCCCAACCCGGGCGCACCCAAATCCCCGCCGCAGGGGTGATTCTTGTCGAAAAAGTTTTACCGTATTGGGCCATGATGGCATTGGCCATGGCAATTTGCTTTTGAGCATCTGTGCCCTGGGTACTTGATGCCGTGGAAATATCTTTAACGAATGAACTAAACGCAGATGACGCAGCTAAATCAATTGAAAAGTTCATCTCGCCGTCTTCGCGAAAAGCCAAGCCCGCAGGATTATAAAACAGGGCGTTGTAGTCATTGGCGACAGCAACAAATGCATCC
>DGYJ01000045.1:989-1510 GCA_002396665.1 Bdellovibrionaceae bacterium UBA5009 | reverse complement strand
CGACAGCAACAAATGCATCCCCCATTCCCATGGCCCTTGGTGAAATATAGGGTCTGCGGATCGAGTAACTGACACTGTCTGCAGCAAAAACAGAATTTGTGATCAACTGCAAACCCAGAGCAAAAATAGCAATTTTAAATTTCATATGTTTTCCTATAAATACCTTTGCCCCTGATTGTAAAAACAATTTATACTTTTTAGTATGTGTCTTTTACGTGTTTTTTATTTTTTGACTTTAGTCGTGGCTAGCTCGACAGCATTTTCAGCATCAAAAACTGGATATTTACCGTCGACGCAGCCTTCAACAAAACTGAAATCACAGCAAGGCGAGGATGTTCTCGCAAATCGTAGTCCACGAGTCAGTGGACGATACACTTGGTCTTTTGATGCAGGACTGACCAATGGTTTTTTCTACGACAAAGAGAATCAAAAATCAGTTTTTTACTTCGGAGTCTCGAAAGAGTTTGAACAGCCAGCATTCAATATTTTAAACTTCTTCCACAAAACAAAATTACAATTTA
>DGYJ01000045.1:0-873 GCA_002396665.1 Bdellovibrionaceae bacterium UBA5009 | reverse complement strand
TCGGGTGCTCGCGGCCCAACTTGGTAGTGCCGGACATGCCTTTTTCAAAGTTGGTCAACAATGGGACTGGGGTGATAATGATGGCGCAGACCTTATCAAACCCAGATTGTTTATTGTTAACAATCTTGAAGTCTCTCAGTACTTCGCAAGTCTAGTGAATTACAACCATTATAAAATCGAAGCCAATCTTTTAATTAAAAATCTTTTTGAAGTGGGCTCACCACTGCAATGCGAGATTGCGGTAGGATATGGTCTTAATGGATTCAACTATAGTTACGGTCTTGGATACGGCTTTTAAAATTTTAAAAATTATTTCAAACTTTGAATCCACTTTTCAATCTGAAATTTGAGTTCTTCCGGGCTTCCTTCATTGCGAATTGTCCATGTGGCTAATTTTTCTTTTTCAGACAAAGGCAATTGTGCTTTCATACGACTCTGAATTTCTTCATCATTCCAATTGTTTCTTTTTTTCATTCTTAAAATTTGAGTTTGTGGACTACAACTGATCAGCAAAGTGCCATCAAATTGTTTTTGTAAATTCTTTTCAAAAAGAAGTGGGACATCATAAATTGCGACACGCTCGCCAGCATTTTGATAAAAATCTTTCAAACGTAAAACTTCTTGCTGAATCAACGGGTGTAAAATTCCTTCTAGCTTTTCACGCAATGGAACTGACGAAAAAATATGTTGCCCCAGCTTTCTTCGATCAATCTTGTTCTGGGAATCGACAAAGCCTGGACCAAAGACTTGCAGGACCTTCTGATAGCCAACTGTTCCAACCTCAAGACATTGATGCGAAATTTTGTCGGCATCAACTATGGGAATATGCAAACCCAGCAAAATTTCTGCCGCAGTTGATTTGCCGGAAGCTAG
>DGYJ01000104.1:11597-13651 GCA_002396665.1 Bdellovibrionaceae bacterium UBA5009 | reverse complement strand
CATCTCTGAATTTTGAAACAAAACTAAGGACAGGTAATGCAGCTGCATCTGAAAGCGCACAAATTGTACGGCCTTTCATATTGTCAGCCACTTTGATCAATAAATCGATATCTTGTAAACGGCCACGGCCCTCAAGAATTGAATGCACAATTTTGTTCAACCAACCTGTGCCTTCACGACAAGGAGTGCACTGACCACAGGATTCGTGATGATAGAAATGCATCAACACACCCAAAAGATCGACCATGCATTGGGAATCATCTATCACGATCACCGCGCCAGATCCCAACATCGTTCCAAGGCCAGCTAAAGATTCATAATCCAAATTCGCTTTTTGGCATTCTTCCGCTGTCAAAACAGGAGCCGAAGATCCCCCTGGAATCACCGCTTTAAGTCGACGACCAGGTTTTAATCCCCCGCCCTCTTTTGTGATCAAATCCATCAACGGATAGGCTAAGGGCACTTCATAATTTCCGGGCTTTACAACATTTCCACTTAAAGAAAATAATTTTGTCCCAGGGGATTTTTCAGTTCCAAATTTTCTGTAGGCCGCAGCACCATCGCGCAAAATAGGAACTACCGCTGCTAAAGTTTCAACATTGTTCACAATGGTAGGTTTTCGCAAATAACCTTGAACCGCTGGAAATGGTGGCTTGAGTTTTGGCTGACCTTTAAGACCTTCTAAAGAAGAAATCATTCCAGTCTCTTCTCCGCAGATGTAAGCACCAGCACCAGAGTAAACATCCATATCATGGTCAAAACCAGAGCCCATAATATTTTTACCCAACATTCCTGCTTTGTAAGCTTCATCCAATGCTTTGCGAAGACAGGCGATAGGATAATGATACTCACCACGAACATAGATATAGCTTTTTTTAGAACCAATCGCGAAGGCCGAAATAATCATGCCTTCGATCAATTGATGGGGAGCTTTTTCCATCATCATACGATCTTTAAAAGTTCCGGGCTCGCCCTCATCGGCATTGCAAAGTAAATATCGGGGCTCATTATTTTTAGGAAGAAATCCCCACTTCGTGCCCGTTGGAAATCCCGCGCCACCACGGCCGCGAAGACCGCTGGCTTTCACTTCATCAATGATCTGTTGGGGTTGCATTTTAAGCGCCTTCGCCAACATATCATATCCACCCTTGGCTTTGTAACCTTGGTAGGATTTGTATTCATCAAGATGGTAAAATTCTGTCAGTAATTTAGTTTCCATTTTTAAGACCCCTTTTTACTTCATCGCCCGAAGCGTGTTCATGGCAGATTCAGGAGTTAAATTTTCAAAGTATTGTTCATTCACTTGCATCATTGGTGCAGTTCCGCAGGACCCCAGGCACTCGACCCGGGAAACTGTAAAACGACCGTCTTTGCTGACCTCATCAAAATGAACATCCAATTCCTTACACAAATGATTTGCAAGCTCGCGCCCACCATTCAATGCGCAGGAAATATTTGTGCAAACTTGCACATGGTATTTTCCAACTTCTTTTTGGTTGAACATGGTATAGAACTTGAAAACTTCGTTGATGCGGCTTTCAGGGATATCCATCACCTGGCTTAAGTGCTGAATCACTTCAGCATTAATCCAACCCTTGTTTTCTTTCTGAGCAATATAAAGACTTGGAATGATCGCAGACTCTTTGGCCTCGTATCTTGCCAGTTCTTTTTTGACAGCTGTTTTTCCTTCAGCACTCAATTCAAACATTTTTAATTCCTCATTCTTAATTAATTATCTATCCAATTCTCCAGCGATCACATTCATACTTGCCACTGTGGCAATGGCATCAGCCAACATCGAGCCCTTCACCACACTTGGGAAAGACTGATAGATAGCAAAGCAAGGTGGTCGCACTTTCAAACGGTAAGGATTTGCACTGCCATCACTGACCAAGTAAAAACCCAATTCGCCGTTGGCGGCCTCTGTGGCATCGTAGACTTCACCCACTGGAGGGCGAAGACCTTTGATCACCAACATGAAGTGATTCATCAGTCCTTCGATGTTGCCGTAGACATCTTTTTTCTCTGGCAAAACGATGCCTTTATCGCGGATG
>DGYJ01000104.1:11026-11434 GCA_002396665.1 Bdellovibrionaceae bacterium UBA5009 | reverse complement strand
ATAGCCTTTATCGCGGATGGTGTAATCACCGCCCGGAGGATTTTTACAGATTTGCTCGATGATACGAATAGACTGTCGCATTTCTTCGATACGCACTTGGTAACGGTCGTAGATGTCACCGTTTGTACCCACTGGGACATCAAAGTTCAATCCATCATAACCGTAGTAAGGATTTGATTTGCGCAAATCTAAATTCACACCAGAAGCACGAAGCAATGGCCCCGTATAGCCCCAAGAGATCGCCTCCTGAGCCGTCACAGGACAAACGCCCTCAGTTCTTTTGATAAAGATTTTATTATCCAAAAGCATTTTCGAAATTTCATCAACCCCAGCGCGCATTTCTTTACAAAATGCCATGACGTCATCAAACCAGCCCTCTGGAGTATCTTGAGCCATGCCCCCTACGCC